>JBGOWR010000030.1:0-7868 GCA_041478695.1 Thermoplasmata archaeon
CTGTTCAGTCCGCGAAGTCTGCATTCGGCCGAGTCCTGCAAGTCGCCGACAGCTCCCACGATCGCGATCGTCGCGAGGTCTGTGTTCCCATTGTTCATTTCCTTAGCCGTAAGGTACACGACTCCGGCCCCGCTGATCTCCGTCGAACCGTCAATACCATAGAGATGCGGATTCGCGTGGCGTTCCTCGAAGCTGAAGATGTCCCGCTGTCCTCCCCCGGAATCCGCATTCAGGTCCTTCTCGGGGAGGTGATGGTCCGAGATGCATACCGACTTGTTCGTGAACTTCGAGGACGATCCGCTGCCAAGATCTACGAGCCAGAATGTGTCGGAGATTCGGGAATTGATGATGTTGATCTCATTTTCGTCGAGCTTCTTTATGAATCTCACATCGCACGGGATCCCTGCTCTTTTGAGAGCGATCGAGGCGATCGATGCTGCGCTTATTCCGTCTGCGTCCACGTGGCCGATGATCGTCACCCGAGATCGACTCAGGATAATGTCAGCAAGGCCCTTGACTGTCGCATGAAAACCCTGTAGGTCCCGCTCCCTTTCGGTACTAGGCATCACGGTCCTCCCGTCAGCCACCGTTCAGCACCATTCTCTCAAGAACGTTGCAGGTGTGTCTCGCTATTGTCTCTAGATTGCGTGTGTCCTCTTCATTATATCTCTTCAAAAGATTCAGAGCGTTCCTTTTCCCTTTGTTGTGCCACAGATTCCAGAGGTAGACCGCCTCCTCGCCGGTGACGTATTCGATCTCCATAGGGCGTCTTATGCCGATCGATCGTTCGATGTGTTTCAATCCCCCGTTCAGACCGATCCGCCTACAAGCGTGCCTCAGGTCCATGTGGGGGACCTGCGGCACTGCGAACGGGAAGTGATATTGGATTATTGGAAGGTCGAAAGACCCACCGTTGAAGGTCACGAGCATCTTTACATCCCTGAGCTCCGAAGCCAGACTCTGAGATGTGAGATCTTCACCGTGAACCAACGTCCTCGTTCTACCATCCCTGTGGATGCCGATGACTGTCACCTGAGAGTCCAATCTCAATCCATCCGTCTCAATGTCGACGTAGGCGACATCCTTCTCGACATCGTTGAACAGCCTCCAGTGTTCACGGCCGGGAAGTATCCTCGTGAAGTATTGGGTCTGGCCGCCCTCCAGGAATCTCGCGGCCTCCTCTATGAGACCGTCCAGTCTTTCCTTGCGTCTGGTCGAGAAACCATGAATCGATCTGGTCGATAGGAAATCATCCCAATTCGTCACTCCTTTCATCCATAGGAGTCTCTCGGTTCTCGATCCAATAGTGGGCAGCATGAGGAAAGTTCTGCGAATCATCTACCCCCTTCACCACGCCATATCTGATAGCGATTTCGTAGGGTATGGCGAAAGTACGTCCGAGGTTGACACACTATTCATGAGAAGAATCACACAAGTTCCTTCGACCACAGGTTTAGAATAGTTGCTCCTAGCTGACTGAATCTCTAGAGAGATGTGAATATTGATGGACTCCGTAGAGGTTCTCCCCGGCATCTCGATATTCAATGATCTCTGTCTGTATCTGGAAAGTGATGGACTCTTGGCCATGGCCGACCTTCATGTTGGCTATGAAGCTGCTTTGGAGGAGGAAGGCGTTCACCTTCCACGTTTCCAGACGGCTACTATCCAGGATGCTATCGTCGAGATCATGGACAAGCACGAACCAGAAGCCGTGCTCATCAACGGGGATATCAAACACGAGTTCAGCAGGAACCTGGGACAGGAGTGGAGCGACGTCAAGTCCATCTTGTCGCTTCTACGCGAACGAGCCAAGGTAATACTCATCCGTGGAAATCATGACAACTATCTGAAGAACATCGCTTCGAGACTGGATATCGAAATTCTTGACACTGGACGCTTCGGCGGGATGACGTTTGTCCATGGGCATTCTCAATGTTCAGAGCGTCCTCTAATAATGGCCCATGAGCATCCATCAGTGAGGATCGTGGATCGTGTCGGCGCCGCGGTGAAGCTGCCCTGCTTTGTCCATTTCAGGAATGACGATGTGATCGTCATGCCGGCGTTCAGCCCCCTCGCGGCGGGAACGAACATTGCAGGGGTTGAGCCCTCAGAGTTCCTATCTCCGATCCTGAGGAAATGTGATGTGACACAGACCAGCGTGTATGGGTGCAGCGAGATAGGAATTCTAAACCTTGGATCAATACCATTCTTGGGCGAGATGAAAGTGTGATCCGATGTCTTTCTGAATCATCCACGCTTCAGTCCGTTTGGGCTTCTTAGCTCATACAACTCACTTCCGGTTGCTTGGGAAATCTATTAATCGTATCGAATCATACTGAAGACCAGAGGGATGAGATTGCCAGAATGCATCGTTTGCGGGTATGTTTTGGAGAAGAACCAAGAGAAGTGTCCCGCTTGTGGGGCATCACAGTTCGAAGAGGATGACTATTGAAATCTGATGACCTGACATCCAGATGCACTGCTGCCAGATGGTGGCATGAAGAAGGATCGAAGATTCGTTGCGAACTCTGCCCCCATCGTTGTCTTATCTCAGACGGAGGTCTGGGAATCTGCGGGGTCCGTCGGAACGAGGAAGGCGCCTTGTTCTCGACAAACTACGGGAAGGTGTGCGTTTCTACCGTGGACCCGATCGAGAAAAAGCCAATATTTCACTATAGGCCAGGTGCGCGACTTTATTCCCTCGGAACATTCGGGTGCAACATGGACTGTCTGAACTGTCAGAATTTTACCCTGGCAAGGTCAAATGGTCACGATCTGCCTTACGTCGAGATGAAGGCAGAGGACGTGGTGTCAGAGGCGATCAACAAGGGCGCTCATGGCATCGGTTGGACGTTCAACGAGCCTATCGTATGGTCTGAGTTCGTTCTCGAAGTCTCCAAGGAAGCGAACAGGAGAGGCATTTTCTCTTTGCTCAACACGAACGGCTTCATCGAACCATACCCGAGGAGTGAGCTTCTTGAGTTCACGCAGGTCATGAACATCGATGTAAAAGGTTTCTCCGAAGAATTCTATAAGAAGAACTGCGGCGCCGAACTCCGTCCGGTCTTGGACACCTGTGTCGCTGCTAAGAGATCAGGCGTCCACGTCGAGCTGACGTACCTTCTGATACCTGATCTCAACGATTCAACGGAGGAGATACGAAGCTTCTGCGAATGGGCGATGAATGACATGGGATCCGACACTCCGGTACACTTCTTCAGGTTCCGTCCTTTCTACAAATTATCTGATCTCCCAGAACAGACGATTGAGAAGCTGAATGAAGCATACGTGATCGCCAAGGAGGTCGGATTGAGATTCCCCTATCACGCAGGAGTCGTCGGCGATCAGAGGCAGAACACATACTGCCCCAAATGCGGCGATCTTGTCATCAGAAGGGCGAGCGAGGAAGTGAGCGAGAAGATATGCGTGAAAAAGATGGAGGTCAGCCGGTTCTGCCCGACGTTCTCTGACGTCGAGGTCAGACTAGTCGATCGTGCATGTCCTAGATGTGGCGAATGCATCCCTGTCGTGGTCAGTCAAATGGAAAGGTCTTCACAATAGTCACAGATTCAGTGGATGGTGCATCCATCCATAAAAGGGTTTATAATCATAGATTTTAATCCAATGGATAACAGTTGGCTTATAGGAGGGAGCATAGCATGAGTGAGCAAATTTTGGCAACGCTAGCTGAGGTCGTTGTAAAAGGTAAGATTAAGGAGGCCAAGCCGCTAGCCGAACAAGCACTGAGTCAGGGAATCTCTGCGCAGACGATAATCTTCGATGGCCTAAGCAAGGGCATGGAGGTCGTCGGTCAGAAGTACGAGAAGAAGGAGTACTACCTGCCTCAGGTCTTGCTTTCGGCTCAGACTATGTACGCGGCCCTCGATGTCGTTCTTCCCAAGTTGAAGGTCGGGGAAGCGGGCGCATCTGGCAGGATCGTAATCGGTGTCGTCGAGGGAGATGTCCATGACATTGGAAAGAACATCGTAAAGGCGATGCTGACCGGTGCCGGGTTGCAGATATTCGACATGGGCAGGGACGTGCCGCTGAAGAAATACATCGAGAAAGTAGAGGCTGAGAAAGCCAACATACTCGCTACATCAACCCTTATGACTCCGACACTCGCTGGAATGAAAGAGCTTGAGAAGATGTTGAAGGAGAAGAACCTGAAGGGACCAGTCAAGACGATGGTTGGTGGTGGAGCTACCTCAAAGGAGTTCGCAGCCCAGATTGGCGCGGACGCCTGGGGATACGATGCAATCGAGGCCGTCAAGATAGCAGCAAATCTCCTTAAGAAGTAAACCCATTTTGCGAGAGCGATGCTCTCGCCTGAAATATTTTTATCCCATTCTCTCATATCGGCTTGAGTCAAAGTAAGTGGAAAGAGGCGTCACCATGAACCCAAAGCCGTCGACACAGGACCATCCGCACGGACTCGGGATCGACACAGGGGGCACATATACCGACGCTGTCATCGTCGACCTTAGAGACAATAGCGTACTGGCCAAGGCAAAGGTTCCGACGACTTACCATGATCTTTCAGTTGGGATCCGCGAAGCCGTCGACGAGGTGTTACGAGCAGGCAAATTTGACAACGAGGGCATCAGACTGGTTTGCATGTCGACGACGATCGCGACGAATTCCATCTTGCAGGGCAAGGGCGGCAGAGTCGGACTGATTGGGATCGGCTGGAAGCCTCAGGGAAATTGGGTTCTGGGATCCGACAAGGCGAGTTTCGTCCGCGGCTGTCACGATTCGTTTGGCAGCCAAATTGAACCGCTTGATGAAGCCGGTCTCGTCGACTCGATCCGACAGGTCGTCGATGGAGTCGATTCGATAGTTGTCTCGAGCATATTCAGCGTATACAATCCGACGTTTGAGCTGCAGGCGAAACGGATGATCTTGGAAAGGACCTCGGTCCCTATAGTGCTTTGTCACACCCTCACAGCCGAACTCGGCATTCTGGAAAGGACCGTCACCGGCGTGCTCAACGCAAGATTGATCCCGATCATGGGCGACTTCATGAACGCCGTTGACAAGTCGCTGAAGTCAAAGGGGATCGGTGCTCCTATCATGGTCTTCAAAGGCGACGGGGGGCTCATGTCGGTCGAAATCGCCAGAGAGAGACCAATCGAGACCATACTCTCTGGCCCTGCTGCCAGCTTGATGGGAGGGAGCGTGCTCTCTGGTATCGATCACTGCATAGTGCTCGATATCGGCGGCACGTCGACAGACATCGCCTTCATGGACAGAGGGTTTCCACGATTGAACGTACAAGGAGCAATGGTTGGGGGTTGGAGAACGAGGGTCAAGGCCATCGATATTTGGACAACAGGTCTAGGTGGCGACTCCATCGTGTTCCTGGACGACAAAGGTGATATCCGCGTAGGTCCGGAGAGAGTGATTCCTCTGGCGACAGCATCCAGGTTGAATGCCTCCTTCAAAAGCAAAATGGAGTCTCACTCAGATACCGGACTTTATGTCGCGTGCAGAGGTGAGACGGCCAACTTGACCGAGAATGAGACGAAGGTGCTCCGATTCCTCGGCTCTTCCGGCCCTTCCACATTCTATGAGGTCATGGACGGGGTGCCCGATGTGGTCCTAACGAAGGACGTTCTTCTCTCGCTCAAGAGCCATGGCTTCGTCGTTCAGACGGGCCTGACTCCTACGGACCTCATGCACGTCACTGGCACCTGCTCCATCGGAGACGCCGATAGTTCTCGGATCGGTGTACGAATCGTGGCGGCAAAGTCGGACATGTCTGCGGACGAGCTCGTCGAGAAAGCAATGGATCGCGTGATCACCCGAGTGGGGGAGGAGATCATTCGCAAGATGATATTGGATCAGGTCGGGGACCTATCCCGTTCGGACGCTTTCGACTTCCTTCTCAGAGCTAGCGTGGGAGAAAGCACGGCCAGCGACATGAGCGTGACGGTGAAGATCGATCGCCCGATCGTGGCCATAGGGGCTCCCGCCAGAATGCTGGTGAAACCACTTGAGGAGAGGATGGACGCGAAGATCATCGTTCCTGACAATTTTGAAGTGGGAAATGCAGTGGGCGCGGTGTGCAGTCTCATATCCGAGTCGGTGTGCGTCCAAATCTATCCAAAAGACTACAAGTACGTCGTTTTCGCTCCTGGGTCGACACCAATCGAGTTCTCACATGTGGACGAGGCTATTGGGTCAGCGAAAACATCCGCAACGAGGCATGCCCAGGAGAGGGTCGAGGCCTCCGGGGCGAAAGAAGTGAGGGTGAAGCTTGACGTATTGGAACATAGGTTCAGTGACGGGTATGGCAAGGAGATGAGATTCATCAACTGGATCGAAGTGACCGCGGTCGCAACGGGGAGACCCGCTCTGAAAGATAAATGAAGCTCATCCTAGAGAGGCCGTGGTCGAATCGCGTGGAACATTGTTGCGAGACTCGCGCTCTCCCAGGAAGTGAAAACAATCGTTTACGAAACATTGAAGTAGGTTTGTAAGGATAAATGAGAAGAACGTATGGCATGTTCAAGGAGGAAGATTCTGTGGATAATGGAATGAAACCTAGGGATCGGGTTCTCGCGGCACTCGCCTGCAAGAAGCTTGACAGACCTCCAGTGGTCTGCTTCACACAAAGCGCGACTGTTGACCAGATGGATGCTGTCGGTGTGCACTGGCCGGATGCCCACACGGACCCTGACAAGATGGCCACGCTCGCGCTGGCCTCCAACAAAGTGTTCGGATTTGAGTCTGCAAGATTGCCGTTCTGCTTGACAGTTGAAGCGGAGATAATGGGCTGCACGGTCGACCTTGGGAAGATCGATCGAACTCCAATGGTCAAGAAGCATGTGTTCGAGTCATCAAGCGAGGTCGATGTTCCGAAGGATCTCTCGCAGCTTGGAAGGGCGAAGATCGTCGTCGAGGCCACGAAACTGCTGAAGAAGCGATCTGGTGGTGAGCTGCCTGTAGTGGTCGGTACTACCGGCCCGTTCACGATCGCCGGTCACCTCGTCGGCACCGAGAATCTGCTATTGTGGATCGTAACGGAACCAGAAAGCGTTCACAAGTTTGTGAAGATCGCCGCTCAGATCGAACACAATTACCTGAAGGCGATCGCGGCTGCCGGTGCGGACGTCATAGTGATGAGCGACCCCTCAGCATCCACGGACATGCTGTCCGGCGAGATGTTCGACGAATTCGCTGCGCCGTACATTAAGCAGTCCTTCTCAGGTATCGAGAGCACAAAGAACGTCCTCCACATCTGTGGCGACACGACATTGCTGTTGCATCACATGATGGCGACAGGGGTTCACGGTCTCAGCATCGAGGAGAAGGTGCAGCCGGAGAAGGCGGTTGAAATCGTCCAAAACAAGGCCGCGCTCATCGGAAATATCGGCGTTGTGAAGCCTTTGTTGCAGGGGACCCCTGAGGACGTGAAGAGAGAAACGACTCGGGTGGTAAAATCGGGATTCAACCTCGTTGCTCCGGGTTGCGGTCTAGCTGCAAGAGTCCCAAAGGACAACATCCAAGCGCTTGTCCATGCTGTGAAACGACACTAGAAGGTCCGAGGAAGTACGCTTCCTCACCTCAGATTTTTTCTTCTTTTTTCTATCTCTCTCTCATTTTCATATAGCGGTTCCGTTCATTCGAATTTCCCCGCCGATCACCCTTGGCAGTTATCGGAGGAAACGGTCATATGATCGACATAGAAACGAAAAATCTGCGATTGCCAGAATTCGCGCAATCCCTCCAATCAAGTGATTGGATTCTTGACTCTATTTTTAAATAGAGGAACAATATTAACCTGCGGTATTTCCCATGGCATTTGGCATTGCTCTCGATCTAGGGACGAGCGGATATCGTACGCACCTTGTCGATCTTGCGAA
>JBGOWR010000076.1:0-4549 GCA_041478695.1 Thermoplasmata archaeon
GATTTCCTGATAGGGCTCGGCAGCATAGTCCCTCACTGTTGGGCAGGCTTCTCCGGCGGTGCGAAGATCATTCAGCCAGGGATCTCAGGCCCTGACACGACTGCCGCCACCCACTACTCGATATTCGACGATGATGAAAAGGTGTTGGATTTCGCAGGAATGGCCCATAACAAGGTGATGGACGAAATGCGAGTAGTGGCGAGGAGAACTGGCCTCGACTTCATCGTGAACGTCGTAGTCAACAGTAGGAAAGAGGTCTGCAAGGTCGTCGCTGGAGACCTCGAATTGGCCCACAATGCTGGCATCGACGATTCCAGACGAATGTTCGTCCAAGAGATCCATCAGAAGGTCGATATTGTGATCCAGGAGGCGTATCCAGCGGATTTTGATATGTGGCAGGCGACCAAACCTTTGTCATATTCGAGGAGGGCAGTAAAGGATGGAGGGACCGTCATCTTCCTTACTGCAGCGCCTGATGGTATCTCCGCAAACCATCCCTTCCTGGCCGATCATGGGCGCTGTTCATACTCGGAACTGAAGGACATGATGATCTGTGATCAGGTCGACGATAGGGTCGCGGGCTCCCTCCTGATGCTGATAAAGAAAGGGGTCGAGGATGTGAGAGTCATAGCCGTCTCTGGCGGACTCACGCGTGAGATGAAACGACAGATGCTGATGGATCATGCGGACGATTTGGAGGATGCCTTGAGGATGGCTTTTGAGAGACATGGAAAGGATGCTTCAATAGGGATCATCCACCACGGTGGGGACGTGCTCCCAGTCTATAGAGGAGAATGATGCGATGGGATGGTTGTTAATACAGTATTCGCATTTATGATATGCAAGTAGCAGAGGTCATCAATGAGTTCAATTGCA
This sequence comes from Thermoplasmata archaeon, assembly GCA_041478695.1. Lineage (GTDB taxonomy): Archaea > Thermoplasmatota > Thermoplasmata > Methanomassiliicoccales > JACIVX01 > JAJRAG01. The sequence goes on from JBGOWR010000076.1 coordinate 877, forward strand.
ATTAAGATGGATGACAAGGACAATGTTGCCACCGCAATCGGTGATGTCCCCTCTGGTGATGAAGTCATTATTAAGAACGGAAAGGAGATGAAGCTGACAGCTCGAAGGGACATACAGTTCGGTCACAAGATTGCCACGAAGGCGATAAGGAAAGGCGAGGAGATCGTCAAGTATGGGGAGGTCATCGGAAGAGCCGTGGCAAACATCGAGAAAGGGGACCACGTCCATGTTCATAACATCGAAAGCCTCAGGGGTCGCGGGGACGTGGTGGACGATCTTGACAGGAAATGACGTTCCTGGATCTCGATCATACTGAGTGGATACTGGCGCGAATACTCCGAGAAGCGGGTCATTGAGTGTCGTGGAGACGGGATTCTATCGACATGTGACGTGCTGGTCGACCCTTCTTAGCGAGTTGGTGTCCTTAGAATGGACAATGGGGGTCTAGGCAAAATTGTTATCTTGGGCTCACTTCATAGGGCACCTCATTTATGGTAGATGAGAAGAAGGACTCAAGCGCGGTGGAGGTGACGCTCAGGCGAGACCTTGGCCTCCTCGAAGTCCTGATGATTGGAATTGGACCGAACATCGGATCTTCGATATTCATACTGATCGGTTTCGCGGTCGGTATTGCTGGCCCCGCCCTTATCCTCGCGTTTGTGCTCAACTTCTTTGTGACGATTTTGACTGCGGTTTCCTATGCTGAGCTGAGCAGTGCCTTTCCGGAGACCGGGGGCGGCTACCGTTGGATAAAGGAGGGCTTGTTCCCACCCTTTGGATTCTTGGGCGGCTGGATGTCATGGGTTGGACACTGCATAGCTTGCGCGGTCTACGCACTCGGTTTTGGCTGGGGAGTAAGCGCGTTACTCTCCCAGTATGGAATCTCTCTTTTCGGGCTTCCTGCAGACGATATCGCTAAGCTGTTTGGGGCGTTGATCGCAGTCGCCTTCATTTATCTGAACTATAGAGGGGTCAAGGGCGCTGGCAGGTCAGAGATAATCGTCTCCTCCTTCCTGCTGGGTATTATTGCCATCTACGTCCTGTTCTGCTTGTTGGCCATATCCAATGGCGGTGTCGCGCCCAATGCCTTTGAACCATTCTTCCAGCCGATGGCATTCATGAGCATCGCCACATCGATGGGATTCACATTCATGATCTTTGAAGGATACGAGGTCGTCGCCCAGACCGGCGAAGAAGCAAAGGATCCTGAGAGGACGATACCAAAGGCAATGTTCCTATGCATAACGATCAGCGCTATCATCTTCATCGTGGTCGCAGTTCTGACAATCGCCGTCCTGGGATGGAGCCCGATAGCGGACCTGGCTGCGACCAATCGTGGGCAGGATGCTCTTGTAGTCGCCTCGCAAGAGGTTGTCCCGGTTTTCGGAGGTGCGTTGATATCCGTTGGCATCATAATCGGATCGATTGCTGCTGTCAATTCGATCGTATATTCATCTTCCAGGGTCTCGTTCGCGATGGGTCGAGACGGGAATCTCCCGACGATCTTCGGAAGACTGCATCGAAAGAACCAGACCCCTTCAGCAGCCCTCGTGCTCAGCGGAGTGATAATAGTCTCCGCGTGCGTTCTCATCCCTCTGAATCAAGTCGCCGCCGCGGCAGACATCCTAATATTGCTTCTGTTCACCTTCGTGAATGTGGCCGCACTGTCTCTTAGGAAGAAGAGACCGGACGTGAAAAGACATTTCGTGACGCCATTCTTCCCCTATATCCCTATAGCTGGAATCGCTACGAAAATGTTCCTCGCGGTGACTCTTTTCAACTATGAGCCTCTAGCCTGGTACTTTGCATTCGCGGTCATGTTCGTTGGTCTGTTCATCCACTACTTCGCGAAAGGGAGGAAAGAGATCGAGAAGGTTGAGGCACCAGTGAGAGTACCGCTCAGCCAGACGGAGCTCGAACGTTACAGAGTCCTGATACCTATCGATGATCCGAAGGCCATACCGTTGGTCGACATGGGGTGTCTCCTGGCCGAGAAACATGGTGGTGAGCTGCTGTTGTTGACCGTATTGGAGGTGCCCACCTCGGTCCCCCTAAATGCGGTCGATAGCAAATCGATCGAGGAACGAAAGAAGATGCTCGAGAAGTTGAAGACTCACGCTGAGCTGAGGGGTGTGTTCACAAGAGCTTTGGTGTCGGTCTCCCACGAGGTCGTGACGGCGGTCATCGACACGGCCAAGGAGGAATCCGCCAACATCATTCTTGTCGGGTGGAAAGGGTACACCCGCACAAAGAAGAGGACCCTCGGCAGGAAGATGGACGCAATACTCAGGCAGGCTCCGTGCGATGTCATCGTCCTCAAGGCCGAGGAGAGAATAAAGCCAGACAACATCCTTGTTCTCTCAGGTGGTCTATGGCACGTGAGCAGAGCGACCGAGGTCGCCGCCGACATCGCCGTCGCTGAGAAATCAAGGGTCACCATACTCAACGTCGTGGTGAACGAGAAGTATCTCACCAAGGCCCGGGAGTACTCGAAGAGATTGAAGGACATTGTCGAGTCGGCTGGTGCGCCAGTAATCACAAAGGAGATCAGACCAGAATCGATCATCGGCGGGGTGGTAGCGGAATCGATGGACTATGACCTCCTGATCATTGGTGCAAGTGCTGCCAAGCGATGGGAGAAGTTCGCTTTCGGACCGATACAAGACAGAATAGCTCAAACGGCCAAGTGCCCGGTCCTTGTCTACAAGAGGGTGGTCGGGACGGAGATGGCTCCTGGCTCTACTGCATCCGATGGAGAGCGTCGTTCCGACTTACAAGAGCCTGAAACTCCTCAACAAAGAGAGGAGTGAGCTCGGTTGGGATTCTTGCCCCGGCGCTGGTAGGGTGACCACCTCCGCCAAGTCCATGGATTGAAGTGAACTCCTCCGTAAATCTCCCCAAGTCAATGCCACCAATACTGAGAGCTCTCATCGAGACCGACGAATGCTCCCGCCTTTCGTTTATCAACACAGCGTAGCTACATCTGTGTCCCTTCGCCACCTCTACAAGCGCTCTCGTGCCGAATCCATGTAGGGACCGACGCTTCTCCTTGAACTCAAGTATGCACACGGGGCCGTCGATCCTGACACCATTCTCAACTCTAGCGAGGGCTCTTGGCCAGCGTTTTTCGTTAAGCACTTGGAGATACCTGCGCTTGATAAGACCGACTTCGGACGGCCAAGATCCTCTGGCCAAGTGGGTGCTCGCATGGAGTCGGAAGATGTCATCTTCTATGTTGAACCTCCATGAATAGTCGAGAATCTTGGCCTCCTCTTCAATACGCCAGAGTCCGTGAGTCTCAGCTTGCTCCTGAAGCAGCTCCGTGTCGCAGAACTCCATTAGATCAGCAATGGCAACAAGCTTCTTCATGTGGCCTTTCGGCACGAAATGTCTGTGCATCGCTCCCGCCGCGCTCATGCCCGACCTTATGAGACATAGATCTTCAATGGTCTTGGGTAGAGATGATGGTTGATGATGATCTATTACATGTATCTCCTGGGAACTTCTCCTCTCCTCCATCAATCTGGCCAGCTCCGGCACGATCGCGAGGTCTACGAGGAAGACCTTGCTTGAATATTCGTCTTTAGAGAAGACCTTGGTCCCCGCAGTCGGCGATGTGACGAACGAAACGCGAGCCGCCGGGAATATGTCGAGAAAGATCGCTGCAGAAACA
>JBGOWR010000147.1:0-3284 GCA_041478695.1 Thermoplasmata archaeon
AAGGCCTTTATCGATGATATCATCTTCATCACCTGCGTCCTGGTCAGAGGAGCGATTCTCTGGGTAACGTCCTTCATTATCTCGACGAATATTCCGCCTAAGCCGAAAGTGATCACTGGACCAAATTGAGGATCGCGGACCATACCAACGATGACCTCCCGGCCGCTCAGCATCTGGCCGATCATCACACCGTCGATCCTTGCGTCGGGCATCCTGTTCTTGCCTCTGCTGACGATCAGACTGAACTGCTTCTTCACCTCTTCTGGTTCAGAGATCCCAACAGCCACTCCGCCCACATCCGTCTTGTGTGCGATGTCCGGTGATACTATCTTCATGACGACGGGATAACCGATACGGCCAGCTGCCTCAACGGCCTCTTTGGGATCCTTGACAAGGATCTCAATAGGGACTGGGATCCCATAGGCTTTGAATATCTCCTTGCCCTCGTCCTCGCTTAGAGATGACCTACCTTCCGCCTGGATCCGATCTAGAAGCTTACGGACCCGGTCCTTGTCACCATCAATCACCACCGGCGAGGTGTCATCCCTCCCGGCGTTCATCTTGACAAACTGCACCATCCCGCTCAGTGCCCTCATCGCCCTATCGGGTGAATCGTAATTGGGAATACCAGAAGGCCGAAGAATATCGATGCCCTTCTGGCAGTCCTTGCCTCCAACGAATGCGGCGACGATAGGCATCTTCACGTTCCCGGCGAAAGATGTGAGCAAGCTCGCTGTCGACGGTATGTCCACCAAATCGGTCGGAGCTAGCATCACGGCGATGCATGAAACGTTATCATCTTCCATGAGCGTTCTGATCGCGAAATCATACCGTGCGGCGTCTGCATCTCCGAGCACGTCCACAGGATTATAGAAGTTGCATTGCTCTGGAAGTCTTGCCTTGAGCTTCTCTATGGTCTCGTTCTTGAAAGATGCCAATGTAAGACCATAATCAGATGCGGCATCGGCCGCCATGACGCCCAGACCACCAGCGTTCGTCACTATCGCGACACCGTCGCCTTTTGGGAGAGGCATGTTCGCAAACACAAGCAGAAGATCAAAAAGTTCGTCGATCGTCTTGACCCTGATTATGCCGGACTGGTCCATCGCGGCATCGTACACCTTGTCGCTTCCGGACAGCGCCCCGGTGTGGGAAGACGCCGCCTTTGCGCCGGAGCTCGTCCTCCCGGCCTTGAGCGCGATCACAGGTTTCGTCTTCGTAGCCTCATAGGAGGCCCGCATGAACTCCTTCCCCCTGTTGGTCCCCTCGACATACATTCCGATGACCTTCGTACGATCATCGTCCGTCAGGTAGGAGATTAGATCCGCCTCATCGATATCGGCTTTGTTGCCCACGCTCACGAACTTCGAGAAACCTACCTTGAGCTCCGATGCCCAGTCCAGAACCGTGGTTCCCACAGCTCCTGATTGAGAAGTGATAGCTATTGGGCCCTCTGCGGGATAGTTCTTGGTGAAGGTGGCGTTCATCTTGTGGTGCGTGTTGATCAATCCCAGACAATTCGGCCCAAGAATCCTCATGTCATGCTTTTTCGCCGATTCGGTAATTCTCTTCTCCAGCTCCGCTCCTTCTTTTCCAGTCTCTTTGAAGCCAGCGGAGATGATTATGGTGGACTTGACCCCTTTCTCCCCGGCCTCATCTATGATCCTGGGGACGAGTCCGGCAGGTACGACGATGATAACCAAGTCGATGGACTCGGGAATAGCGGTCAGGGACGGATAACATTTTAGACCCAATATCTCAGAAGCCTTTGGGTTGACTGGGAATAGTCTACCCTTGAATCCAGAATCGACGAGATTCTTCACAACGGCGTGACCGACTTTGGTTTCTTCCCTGGCAGCGCCGACCACCGCGATTGACTCAGGCTCGAACAGAGTCTTCATCATCAGACACCATCAACGATTGGACTTTGCCAACCGCATATTTGGTTTAGGGATTTGAAGGTTTCCGTTTTTGTCCTCCGCCCTCCCTTCAGCGGCGGGACCGTTGAAGCTCCCCAACGTCATCTGGTCCTGCAACTGAATCTCTTTCTCACGGTGCGGGATTGACAAAAGGTCCATCATCTGGAAAGCGTTCTTGACAGCCTTGGATCTGCCATGATTATTGAAATAGACCCTGACATTCCGGGTTGAATCCTCCGCCTTTATTATTCTCTGGACCCATGGTCCGAGCTGCTCTTCAGAGTATAGAAAATCGTATCGATTGAGCCTATAGTCATCCTCACTCTCGTCAGAGTACCAAATATCATAATTCCTGCCGTGAAATCTGAGATAGGAGTGGTCAGCTGTGATTCTCGAGGTAATAGGGAAACCTGGACCATCGACAATCACGTCGGCGACATTGTGATTCTGAAGGAGGTCCAGCGCCTCTGGGACTATGTCGCGACCGGAATCGTCGAGCCACGATCTGTGACGAAACTCTACCGCGTAGGGATACTTGTCACAGGATACGACATCCAGAAGAGATGCGAGAGCTTTGATCGCGCTCCCCTCGTTCTTGAAATATGGAGAGAGCTGCACTAGTACACAACCTAGCAAACCTTCCGTTGCCAGCGGTTCGACACAAATGCTCTCAAAAGATGCTGCCTGATTCGCAGCCACCGCCGCGTTTCCCTTCACTATCGAGTCGTGGGTCACGAGCCGCGGGAGCTTGAGGGAGAATTCGAAGCCGTCCAGATCGGAGGCTTTCTTTATCCAAGACCTTACTAGGAATTCATTGGGGGGCCGATAGAATGTGCTGTTAATCTCCACAGTCCTGAAGTACTCAGCGTAGTACCTCAACCACTCGCCCCTCTTCCTTGCAAGATCAAGAGGATAGAAGCGTCCCACCCAATCGTCGTAGGACCATCCACTGCAACCGACCAGAATGGTCATCAATCGTTCTACTGAATGCGAGGACATAAAGGCTTTCTCAGGGTTTCACGTGTTTGCGCAGGACAGCATCCTGTCTTCCAGCCCAAAGGCGAGGATCTCTCTCAACGATCACATGAGCGGTCTTGTTTCGCCTGACCGACTCGGCCTTTTGTCTGTCAGGAGAATTTTGAATACGCTCCATTCACGATGTCGGGAAAACGATGTCAATGCTCGATGCATCGATTGTCATGGATTCAAAGCCAGACATATGGTAAAGGAATCGAAAGTGTTATTACCCAGTTCCACGTAGCTCGTCCTGCCCTTGGAAATCGGAAGATGATCCGTGATTCTTCCTCAACTCTGGGGGCAACAGTGCATCGATATAATGGGTCGCTCCAGGAACAGCGACGTGAC
>JBGOWR010000009.1:0-11084 GCA_041478695.1 Thermoplasmata archaeon
ATCAGCGGCTCTCTCGGAAGACCCATCAACATGTAATGTTCGATGCTTCCTGGAAGCACTATATGGAACATTGGACTGTCTACGCTGTAGATCGTGTCGATTTCCACTATTGGCTGCAATCTTTTCTTATCATAGGTCCCGGTGATGTCTACAAATGGACCTTCTTCCGCTGTGTCCGCCGTTATTCTTCCTTCAAGCACGAACTCTGAATAGGCTGGTACGAGAATTCCGGATTTCGTGCTCGCGACATGAACGGAATCGCCGAGCGTCGATTGTCTTAGTGAACTGGCGATCTCCATCTCATCCTGGCCGTATTCGAGAGAAGTCGCCGCAGCAAGCAGAATCGATGGACACACGCCGATACAGAATGCAACAGGGAGATCCTTTCCTTCGGAGATGCTGGACTTGTACATCGTATATAAGTGTCTTGGAACGAGGCGAATCGCGAACCTTCGATCGTCAAGCAACATCAATCGATGAAAGGAAAGGTTTCTCTTCCCTCCGAACTCAGCCACCGCAACCGCAGCCGTGACGTATCTGCCGGCATCTCCAGGGAATAATTTCGGGATCGGGAGCTCTCTCAAATCGAAGCTCTCTTTGATATTGTCAAAGAACTGAGGTCTGTCGACCTCTATCGGTCGAGTGGGATGGGAGATCGCATGCAGCATCTTCTTGATGATCTCCTCCTTTCTTATGTGGAAATATGCGGCGATCCTTTCTCTGTCGCTCCAGAGATTTCCGACTGCCTCGTGACCGTTCAGGTTCATGAATCTGACAGGGACCGAGGGATTCGAGGAAAGGATTCGTGCTGCGCCGTACTCCAGCGGTACTTCATAGTTTATCGTGGAGACGCCATCCATACTTATGACGATGCTCCTCATGGACATGCGAATGTAATCACCGAGACGGATATATTAACCCTGCACAGATTGATCTTGAAATGGTGAGAGGCATTCGATACGGGCTCTGGTCAAGACGAAAGCTAATATAACCAGGTAGGCGATGGGCATGCAATGTCCAATGGGAGCATCGAAGACACCATCAGGAAATACGCTCTCCAGAACGCTGTTTTATACGGGGGAAAAGCGAATCCCAAGGCTGTCGTAGGCAAAGTGCTGGCAGAACATCCCGAAATGAGGTCCAAGGCCAGAGAAATCAATTCCATGACCGAGGACATCGTCAATCGAGTCAACGGTATTCCTGAAGAGGATCAGCGGAAGATGCTCGAGAGCATCGATGCGTCCCTTCTAAAGAGAAACAAGGTGGAACGGATCCATTTACTTCCTGACTTACCGGAGGCGATGGATGGAAAGGTGGTCATGCGGTTTGCTCCTGGACCATCTGGCCCACTACACATAGGACACACCAGGGTGGCAATACTGAACGACGAATACGTAAAAAGGTACCACGGCGAGTTCATAAACAGAATCGAAGACACGAACCCAGAGAAAATCGACCCGGATGCATATCATACAATTCCAGAAGATCTTTCCTGGTTAGGCGTGGAGGTTCAGAAGACAGTAATTCAGACGGATCGTCTCCAGATCTACTATGACGCAGCCCGAGAATTGCTCGATATGGGTCATGCGTATGTATGTAAGTGTCCGGTAGATGACTGGAGGAGACTGAAGGAGGAAGGTCGAGCTTGCCAGCATCGCGATAGACCCAAGGAGGGACAGCTCGACGATTTCGACCGAATGCTGTCAGGTGGCTACTCTGAAGAGGAGGCTGTGCTCGTAATAAAAACTGATCTCGCACATCCGAATCCCGCCATTAGGGATTTCATCGGTTTGAGGATTGTGACCTCCATTCCACATCCGAGGACTGGATCGAGATACAGCGTCTACCCGATGATGAACTTCAGCGTGGCGGTCGATGACCATTTCCTTGGTCTGACCCACGTACTCAGGGGAAAGGACCATCTAAACAATACTCTTAGGCAGGCGTACATTTTTGATTACTTCGGTTGGACAAAGCCCTGGTACCACCATTATGGCCTTGTCACGATACCAGAAACAATACTCAAGACTTCGCTTGTTGGCAAAGGCATCAAGAACGGCGAATACTCTGGTTGGGATGACGTCCGATTGGGCACGGTTAGAGCCATAAGAAGGAGAGGCATTGCTCCTGAGGCTATTCGAGAATACTGGGTAGACGTCGGGATGAAGGATGTTGACATTCAGTTTTCATGGGAGACTCTGTATGCTTTCAACAAGAGACGGATAGATCCTGAAGCTGACAGGTACTTTTTCGTTTGGGATCCGGTTCTAGTCGAGATATTCGGGACGAACGAGCTGAGATCATATGCCCCATTACATCCCGACCATCCTGCGAGAGGCGTTAGGAACCTTACGCTCGTTGGCAATCCTATAAGAATCATGATGAACCAGGATGATCTTGATTCGTTCAAGGAGAGGGGTAAGATCAGGCTGAAGGACATGTGCAACCTCGAATTGGAGAATGGGAAGGCGTCATTCATAGGAAATGACCTCTCGATATTGAAGGAGAAGGTTCGAATAGTTCATTGGGTGCCAGAGTGCTCCAGGAAGGCCATTGTGATGATGCCTGATGGCCAGAAGAAGGAAGGATATGTCGAACCCATCCCAGATTCAGAGATCGGTAGGATAGTTCAGTTCGAGAGATTCGGTTTCGTGAAGATCGAGGAAACACAGCCGATTCTCAAAGCAGTGTTCACTCAGAACTGACGATTCTTCGAAGAAAGCCATCGAACGTTCATCTTGGAATTCGATTGATGAGCGAAGCCTGTCCTCAGATGTCTCTGAATGGGACTATGTCGCAACATGTGCACATATGACACATCGTTCTGAACGAGAGAGGATTGATGCCATAGAGCTCGAATATTTCCTTCTGTTCCTCTGCCAGACGGATCATACGATCAGGCGTCACGGGTTCAAGGTGACCGAGGGAATTCTCCAGGTCATTGACGTTCAGGTCATTGAGCTTCAATGGTCTGAGAGTTGTGACACATCCAATCTTTGCCATGTGATCTACACCTTCAAGCACATTCTCATCGGTCTCACCTAGGCCGACAATGATGTTTGTGCAGACTTTGCCCCGGCCGAAGATTTGGACCGCATATCTTATCGCCTTCAGTATCCATCGGAAATCCTGCTTTCCGCAGACTTTCTTGAATATTCCTTCATCATACGTCTCGATATTGATCTTGATTTCATCAGCCCCCGCTGCCCTCAGACGGTCGATGTCATCGAAGCATTCGACGTAAGGTTCGACGCCGATGGGGACGTTTGGATCCAACTGCTCCCTGACCCTACATATCACGTATGCCAGTCTTTTCACGGTCTCTGAGGGCGAGTCGAGAACTGCGCTCGTGAACGCCACCGCCTTGAAATCGTCCCTCTTAGACGCATTCAACACCATGCTCACTATTTTATCCAGATCGAGGTTCTTCGTAATCCTCTTATCCAGCTTCCTTGAGGCGCAGAACTTGCAGTCATAGATGCACTCTGTATCAAGGTTAAAGAAGGCTTGCTCAGGTGAATGGAATATCGTCGGTCTTATCTCGATTGTAGGGATGAACGGGCGGCCATTTCTCAGGAGCTCATAACTTCCATGTTTCTGGACGAGTTCGAACTCCCCCTCCTTCCTTGAGATTGCCTTCTTGACTCTCATGCCCCCGAACGTCAGGACTATCGAGGTTGACCCTGCTCCGGGTCCAGCAGTAGACCGACTCGGATGGAACGGAAGAATCATGTCGCCCGGTATCCTGACCGGTCCGCCCGTGATGAGAATCGCTTTCTTGATAGCTAGATCCTTCAAATCCGCTTCCATTTCGTGCCCTCAGCTGTGTCCTCCAACTCGATGCCCTTCTGGAGGAGCTTCTTCCTGATATCGTCCGCAAGATCGAAGAGTCTTCGATTCCTCAATTCCTGTCTCAATTCAATCAGAACCTGGATTATCTCAGAGGAAACGTCGTGTCGTGCCTGCTTTCCTGGTAGAATTCCGAGGACTTGATCGATCTCTTCAAGGAAGTCGACAATATTCTTTACGCCCTTTGAACTCAAGCCCCCATCCGTCAATAACCGATTTGTCTCCCTGGCCAGATCGAAGATGACAGATATTGCAGCTCTTGAGTTGAAATCGTCATCCATTGATGACAAGAAAATCTGTCTAGCTTTCTCGACTAGTTCGAGCGCGTCATCGCCTCCCTGCGCTGATCCAGTCGATTTCTTCAATGCATCGTAGGTGTTGTGAAGTCTCCTCAAGCTTGTCGCCGCTTCCTCAATCGCGACCTCACTAAAATTGAGAGGACCACGATAGTGGGTGTTCAAAATGAAGAATCGGATGTCCTCCTTTGTGAAATCGGTCAGTATCTGTCTCACGGTGAAGAAGTTCTTGAGCGATTTTGACATCTTCTCTTCCTGAATCTGCAACATGCCGTTATGAATCCAGTAGTTAGCAAGGGGCTTGTGCGTAACTGACCATGATTGAAGAATCTCATTCTCGTGATGAGGGAAGATGAGATCGTTGCCCCCACCATGAATATCGACCGTGTCGCCAAGCAGGTTCATGCACATGGCAGAGCATTCTATGTGCCATCCCGGTCGTCCTGGTCCCCATGGGCTTGGCCATGATACCTCGCCGGGCTTTGCTGCTTTCCACAATGCGAAATCCATTGGGTTCCGTTTGATCTCGTCCACGCTGATTCTCGCACCAGCGAGGAGCTCCTCTATTTTCATACCTGATAGTCTACCATATTCGTTGACATTGTCCATGCTGAAATATACGCTTCCATCCTTGGTCGCATAAGCGTAACCAGCAGCTTCAATCCTCTTGACCATGTCCACTATTTGCGGAATGAATTCGCTCGCTTTCGGGTACATGTCCGCTCTCCTGACCCCTAGCATTTCGATCTCACTGAAATAGCGGTCGACATATGTCTTCGAAAGGTCGAGGGCAGGAACGCCTAGCTCTCTACTACGATTGATGATCTTGTCATCTACATCGGTGAAATTCGTGACATGAGTGACGCTATACCCCTTATATCTGAGGTACCGGACGATCATGTCGAAGACGACAATATGCCTGGCATGGCCCATGTGTATGTCATCATACACGGTCACACCGCAGACATACATCTTGATCTTCATATCTTCAATCGGCTTGAACTCCTCTTTTCTTTTTGTCAGGGTGTTGTGGACTTGAAGAACCATGTAACGGCCTCAATTACCAATGATAGACGGGTTATTTTTCCCTTTTCACAAGTTTCTCGATCTCAGCGATGCGGTTCTCGAGCTCAGCAATGTTGTTGAACACATTCATGAAAGCATCGATAAGCGGATCTGGAAGGAGATCGTGCCTGAAGTCAATCTTCATCTCGCCTTCGGTCTTGACAACCTTGCCAGGAACTCCGACTACAGTTGAGTTTGGTGGAACATCCTTAACTACAACAGATCCTGCGCCAATCTTCACATGGTCTCCAACATGGATGTTTCCTAATATTGTCGCGTTTGCTCCAACTACCACGTTGTTACCAAGGGTCGGATGACGTTTGCCTTTGTGCGTACTCACACCACCCAAAGTGACACCCTGGAAAATGCAAACGTTGTCTCCGATCTCGGAAGTCTCCCCGATGACCACGCCGGTCGCATGATCTATGAAGAAACCCTTTCCAACCTTTGCCCCAGGATGTATGTCAGCTCCTGTAAGTAGTCTCGCGAAGTAGTTCACAGCCCTTGCCAGTAGGAATTGATTCTTCAGATACAGGCGATGAGAAATTCGGTGAAGGATTATCGCATGTAGCCCCGGACTGAAGAACAGAGCCTCTCTGAAGGATTTGGGTGCAGGATCCCGTTCCAGAACAGTGTAGACTTCGTCCTTCCAGCTCATGGAAATGCTACCCCAAGAATAAGTCCGTACTCAAATACCTTTCCCCGCTATCTGGAAGTAGGACGACGACCTTCTTACCATTTCCTAGCTCTCTTCCGATTTCCAGCCCCGCATGTAAAGCCGCGCCAGACGATATTCCAGCAAGAATGCCCTCTTTGGCTGCGAGCTCTCTTGAAACCCGCTTAGCTTCATCGTCCGTGACTCTGACAATCCGATCGACAACGGACATATCCATTATTTTCGGAACGAATCCGGCACCTATCCCCTGGATGCCATGTCGACCAGCCTTTCCTCCAGAAAGAACGGGAGAAGATGCCGGCTCAACGGCAACTATCATGACTCCAGGAGTCTCGAACTTGAGTACCTTTCCCACCCCTGTTATCGTACCTCCCGTCCCGACACCGGCAACAAAGGCGTCGAGGTCGGGGAGATCTGCAAGGATCTCTTTCGCCGTCGTTATCATGTGGATTCTCGGATTCGCCATGTTCTCAAACTGATTGGGCATGAACATTTTGTCACTACCACGGCAGATTTCGATGGCACTGTCGATTGCCCCTTTCATGCCGTTCGCTGCAGGCGTCAGAATGAGCTCCGCCCCGAGCGCCTTCAAGAGCTTCCTCCGTTCCAGACTCATGCTCTCTGGCATGGTCAGAATCAATCTGTATCCCTTTGCAGCGCACACCATCGCGAGACCGATTCCGGTGTTGCCCGAGGTGGGTTCGACAACACACATTCCCTCTCTGAGCTTTCCATTCCTTTCGGATTCTTCTATCATGGCCAACGCAATTCTGTCCTTCACTGATGACATTGGATTGAAAGACTCGAGCTTACAGTAGATTTGAGCTGATCTATCATCCAACATATTATTGATTCTCACTAGAGGCGTCCTGCCGATTGTTCCAAGTATGCTGGTATATATCATCAGATTCACCGATGGAGGGAGACTAGCGAATATCTTGAGTGCGGTTCCTCTTCGAGAGTAAAATGGGAATCGACGTCCATCTTAATCAAGGTTCTTGGCAAGAAGACGTCCACGCGCCGCTGAGCCTCTATGTTTTCCTCCTGATGAGTATCAGAGATATGACCAGAGCAAGGAGGAAAGCAATTCCTAGTGGGATGAATGATAGCAAAGGATCGATGGGTTGGCTTTCGTCGACATCCGTTGACAATCGCAAAACGGACAAAGCTGCGACTTTCATGTGCTTCCCAAAGTCCTCCTGGTCAATCCAATCAAGTCCATTGGGTATATAGGATGTATCATATGACGTGTGGATCCATCCAGATACTCCGGTTGTCCAGATATCAGAGTAGGAGATTGGAGAAGACGAAAGCATTGTACTTGCCGCGATGGGTTCTGCTTCCGATATATCGACAGACTTGCCCCAATTACGATAGTACATCTCTCCCGCACCGGACGGATCCCTGAACGGTTCCTGGTCGGAACCACCGACGCCCTCTAATGAGGCATTCTCACCAAGATCCCTAGCAGCCTCTAACACCAATTGATCAAGATCAAGACTGTCTGCTGAGTCCGTCATTGACACGCGAAGCTGATCGCTACCGATGCAATCAAGATTCAATACAGCAACGATATCCGACATGATTGCCATATGTTTGCTTATGAAGTTGATCGAACCGACCATCCCCAGCTCTTCTGCAGCGAATGCGACGAAAAGCAAGGTGTACTTAGGTCTGTATAGACCTTCATTGACAGCAGTCGCTGCCGCTCTAGCGATTTCCATCATCGCAGCGATTCCAGCTCCATTGTCACAGAAGCCAGGGTCCATGACCGTATCATAATGTCCGGAAATCAGAATCAGTTTCTCTGGAGCTATCGACCCCTCGATTTTGCCGACCACGTTGACGTGATTCCCAGAGGCGATTGTCGAATTGATCGATATTGATGCAGATAAATTGGCTCCTATTCGGGTGTTCCTTATCCAGAGACTTTCGGTGAAGTTGATTGATCCCGTTGGAATTCCTAGGTTCCAATAGCGGTTCGCAATCGATCCAATCGGTCGTCCTCCCGCGGAAGGATAGAACGCTGGAGGTATCCTTTCCATCCAGTCGTACCACCAGACAAAAACGACTGCAGCAGGGGTGTCAGCCGTCATCTTCTGAAGGAAGTCGCGCTCCCAGTCTCGATCCCATCTTACCTCTCTCCCTACGAATACGATCTTGTCCTTCGTTCTCAATCCATCCCAGACCACATCGTCGATTTGAACCGACCCGATGGCTCCCCGATTGGACACATATGGCAATGGGAGTATCACGGCGTCTGCAGAAAACATCCCATCCTTTGTGGGCCAACTATAGTGCTCAGACTGGAATGACTGAAGATTGAATTGGTCGTTGTCGGTCGTATTGTGATCGCTGACGTACACTACAAGTCTCGGATCGCTGAGCAGATCCCAGGTGGTGAATTCGAAAGACTCATTCCATGTCTCGAGTCCGACTTCAGAGAACTTCGTCGATACCCAGATCGCCGTGTCGTTCGCTCCAGAGGAACCTGCGGAACGGAATGCATGTTTGTCGAGGGCAATCCTCTCCAATTCCTTTCCATACATCCATGCCTTTGAAGAATTCAATCTACCCAACATCCCGGATTCGAATGAAGTGAGCCCTGAATATTCTGAAGATAATTGTGAAATGCTTTCTTCACCTGAATTGAGGAGTTGAACGAAACAGCCTGAGAACATAATGAACGATAGTCCTACGACAAGGAGCTTCTGACTCATCCTCACAGCACTCCAACTGAGGTAATCGCAAGCGTTCCGAAATCCACGAGCGATTTCACGCTATAAGAATGGTACATATGCAAATCGCACCAGTGACTCAACTAAGAGAGAAATATCGCGATGAGGTATTACAGGAACACTCGATCCGACAGATATTGCAACCCAGTCGCGATCATCGAGCCCCCATAAACCAATTCGAATGGACTCGCGAAACCATTGGATATGAAGATGGAGCCGGGACCGAGATTTGAACTCGGGTATGCGGATTCCTGCCATCGGGACTGCAGTCCGCCACATGGCCGCTCTGTCACCCCGGCACTTCTCGGCTAATTCAGTTAGACACTATATTTACTTTATGCACTACCCTGGCATACCAGCAATCTCTACGATTCCATCGTTCTTGAATTTCTCAACTGTCTTCAGATCTTTCTTCACAATTGGCAGCGACCCAGCACAAGGAATTTAAGTGTGGTCGCTACTTGACGTCGCCGATGATGCCTTCGCATTGCAAGAACGTCTCGGTGAAAAACGTCAGTTTCCCACTCACAATCGATAATATCACTAGACACATCAGAGGGAAGAAAGCATACACGACGACTGAATACTTTGTCTTGAAGAACAGGCAAACGGTGGCAGTGATAGGCGTCACAAAGGAAGAGTGCATGGAGCTCCTCCGTCCGATCGTTGGCTTTGAAATCATCTCGCTTCCGTCTAGCACAATCTACGTTGAGGATCCAAGGATTGATGTTCTTAGTGCATCACAGATGGCAAGGTTGAGCTTGGAACACAAGGGCAAAACGGTCGTGGTTTCGGGGATGTTCAATCACGTTTCCTTTGTTAGAGATGAGAAGCCCATTGAGTTGATGGTAATGGACGTCGTCCCACCTTACCCATCCAAGCTATCGGTTCTCGTGGAAAAGGCTCTCGAAATGGATGTCTCGGAGTATCCGGTAGTCATAATCGCCGAGAGTATCGATCTGAATGCACTAGCCAGCAACGTCAAGACGTCTGGAATTGTCTTCCCGTGTAGAGCCTCAGGAATCACATCCAGAAAACCGATATTCTTCCTCGATGAGACGCCGGAAATCGTGACAGACGTCACTCTCATCGGATGTGACCTTTCAAAGAGGATTTTTCTCTCATATTATAAGAAGAATGTTCCGCACATAAACATGTGCCCCAAAGACCTTGCCCCTGAGGATGGACGTGTCAGAATCGTCAAGTGCTGCAGGCTGAAGAAGGGATTTGAACTCAAGGGAAGGATGGCAATCGTGCCTTGGGGTGCGACGATTAAGGAGGTGGCCGATGCGTTGCGGGCGTTGATACATCAAGATTGCAGGAACAAAGCGTGAAGTCGACACGCTCTTCTGGTGAATGCAGTCAAACGTTGATCTTCGTTTTCCAATCTTGCTTTGCACAGAGCTTCAACTATGGCAGAAAGGGTGACGTGATCATCGACGATGATTCGCCTCATTATCCGTGCAGCAATCGATGGAAGATTAATGAGATGAGACGGAGAATACATGCAGCGATGGATTTCATTGCTGTTAGCCCCTACAATACGTCTCTCGATCTCCAGGACATAGTCATCTACGATTCGACCCTGAGGGACGGCGAGCAGATGCCAGGCGTCGCATTCAGTACTCAACAGAAAATCGCAATCGCGAGACTCCTCGATGATGCCAAAGTACATCAGATAGAAGCGGGGTTCCCTGCCGTCTCAAAAGACGAACTCAAAACCATAAAAGAAATCACTTCTTTGGGCTTGTCTGCCGATATTCTGGCACTTTCTAGAATCACAAGACCCGATATCGATGCTGCTGTGGAAAGTGGTGTTGATGTCGTTTTGCTCTTCATTGCCACGTCTGACATCCATCTCAAGTACAAATTGAGGAAGACTAGAGAGGAGATTCTGGAGAAATCTATACAAGCGTTGGACTACTGTAAGGAGAGGGGAATAAAGGCTAGCATCAGCTCGGAAGACAGTACCAGGACTGACATCAACTTCCTTTTGCAATTTTACAAATGTGCCGAGGAAGCAGGAGCAATCAGACTCGGAATTACAGATACTGTGGGATGTGCTTCTCCTGAGGCAATCTCAATCCTGGTGAAGACGGTGGCTAGTGAGATCAGAACGCCACTATCCATACACTTGCACAACGATTTCGGCTTTGCCCTGATCAATGCGATTACGGCTGTAAGGAATGGGGCGAAGGCGGTGACGACTACCGTCAATGGAATTGGGGAAAGGGCCGGAAATGTTCCACTCGAGCAGTTCGTTGCGTCAATGAGGTTCCTCTACAGCAAGGATCTCGGAGTGGATTGCACCAAGTTGAAGGCTCTTTCCGATTTGGTTTCGGACTACTCGAAGTGCCCCTTGTCGAGAAATCAGCCACTAGTCGGAGAGAATGCATTTGCCCATGAGTCTGGCATCCATGTGGCCGCGGTCCTGAGCTGTCCTATAACATACGAGTGCAT
>JBGOWR010000159.1:0-3022 GCA_041478695.1 Thermoplasmata archaeon
ATCGAGTGAGGGAGGAAGAACGCCCATCACGGCCAATGTCTGCTTGTTCAATGCAACTCTTGCACCGACAACGAGGTCCTGAGAGGGCACATATTCTGAAGTGCCTACGATGAAGTCAGGACCTGTAGAACTCTTGACTATCACCCTACCGTCCGACAGCAGGTCCTTTATCTGTCCTATGATTAACGGAGGGGATTTTAGCCGTTCCATCTCGGTCCTCATACGTTTGAGCTCCTTCTGAAGCCTGAAGAGCTCGCTTTCAATGTAGCGCTTCTCGCCCTCGACCCTTCGAGTCTCTTCTATCAACTCATTGTTCCTTCGCTCCAGCATCTCAATCTTGTCTTTCATTTCCGAAATGAACCCGTCCAGCTGTTGTTCCTTCAACAGGTCACCTTT
Source organism: Thermoplasmata archaeon (assembly GCA_041478695.1). GTDB lineage: Archaea > Thermoplasmatota > Thermoplasmata > Methanomassiliicoccales > JACIVX01 > JAJRAG01. Next base: position 397 of record JBGOWR010000159.1, read on the forward strand.
CCTCCGCTAATATAAAGGCCAGGTCTATTTGACTCTTTCGCATCGAATAATCATCTGGGGTAATAAGAAGAATTGACGTCTCGATCTGGGATACTCATCCAGAATCATCTCAGTCATGTTTAAATTGGTCCATCTGCATTCAATAGAGCTGACCCAAGATGATGTGTGAACTATGTGGCAAGGAGATGGAGCGGACAACACCGATACTGATCGAGGGCACGGTGTTGAGAGCATGTAAGGAATGCATGAAATTTGGTGACGCGTCGAAGGCTGGAAAAAAAGAAGTTGCCACCAAGTCCGCTATCGTGGAGCGTCTCGAACAGAGGCAGCGCAGGATGCAGCCGAAGGACGTTTACGTCGAGGAAGAGACGATCGAGCTCGTTGTGGACTATCCAAAACTCATAAATGAGGCTCGCATGGCGAGGGATTGGAAACAGGAGACACTGGCCGCTAAGATCAATGAGAAGACGAGCGTCATCAACAAGCTCGAGAGAGGAGACATGCGACCGGACGACTTGCTCGTGAAGAAGCTGGAGAATGAGCTTGGAATCACCCTCAAGGAGAAGGTCCCGATCATCAAGTCAGAATCGAAAGCTGCGGGGTCCAAGGAGCTTACCCTTGGCGATCTGATCAAGATGAAGAAGGAGTGAACCTCATTTACTGAGAACCTCCGCCCTCGCGTTCTCCATGAAAGTCGCTGTCGATACTCCGACATCTTGGGCAAGCGCCAAGGCAGCCACCTCGATGTCAACGCCGAGTCGCTCCTGGATTCTGTTTATTCTGGCGACAATCTCCCTCTTCTTCCAGTTGGAGGTTGCTGATATCGCGTCAAGGATCCTAGCGAAAAGAGATGCGTCCTCGGGCTCATCGACCAGTGCTTTTTGGCTCGGTCTGTAGGTTCCAGGAATCTCGATCTTCTTGTATTCGAAGTTCGGCCTGACGAAACCATCCGTTCTCGTGAGAAGCCCCTTCTTTAGACCGAGTTCCAAGAGCTTCTGAGCTTCCTTCGGGGTGAACCAGCGGAAGTCCATTGAAGCTGAAAAAACAAGTTCTTTCTCTGTAAGTACGTTCTTCCCCTTCCTTCTGAACAGTAGCGCAAGACAGGTTTCCAATTCTCCCATCCTATCCATCCCCATCTCCACAAAGTGCTTCTCGATTTCAACAATCGAGGTCGAGCGCTACAGAGATATGTTCCTGGCATAAAATCACTTCTCTTTATGGGATTGGGTCCGTACTCCTAAGTCGGTATCATGTAAGAGGGATCTAGACCGTCACTGATCATTGAGGGGTCTTTTCTCGGACCCTCTTGACAAGAGCATTGATGGTGTCTTCGTACAAGGCAGTGACAATCCATCTTTGTGGAACTGTTATCTCCTTCTTCCCTCCAAAGAATCCGGTCTTTATCTTCCTTTCCTTGAAGCTCACGTGCACCCAGTCACCTCTCTTCTCGGTCTCGATGCCGACAATTTTGTCGATAGATATGATGAAAAGTTTGCGCTCACCGGCCTTGGCCAAATCCTCCACCTTCTCCATCTTCCTCTTATAGCGATCGAAGTCTCTCCGCAGTTTCGTCCTTTCTCCATAGTCCTTGGATTCCTCGATGGCCTTTGACAACTCGGAGATTCTTCTAGTGACATCATCTTCCATGCTGGCAATCGACCTTCTGCCGCTCACAAGGCTAGTCTCGGTCATTGCAATCGCGAACTCGCATGTCTTCAGTTCCCATCCAGACAGCAGGACATCAGCGTGGGGAGGCCAGCTGAATTCTTTGAACGCTGGCCAGGGAATTATCTTCTCTATCTTCTGTCCTGTTCTATTTTCGTAATCCTCACGGTAGTTTTCACCCAGACTGGCAATCTCATTCCTGCACTTATTGCAGACTCCATATCCCTCGACCATGATCTTCGATCCATCAAGCGTGATCTCGCCTTCGACCTGGCCGCACATATTACATGTTTTCATTGGCAGTCCCCTGAGACTACCATGAATCTCCGCTATCCGATTTAACATTTTGTGCCGAGCGGATGAGTCGCATTGTACTTATTGAGCTCTGGACAATTGGATGACCGCGCGTCCCTACGTATCATGCTTTGACTTCGATTGATGGTCTGTGTTGTTAATCTGGAATGTGAATCCAAGCGGAAGTGAGTGTGAGCGAATGTTCGTTATGCTTATATAGAAGAACAAACATCTCAAATCGCACTAGCTTTCACCAATATTCGTGTAGTTAGTTCAAGAACAATGGAGGTATGGTACATGGGAATGGGAAACACGCCTATATTCATCCTCAAAGAGGGTACAAAGAGAGATAGAGGCAAAGACGCACAGTATAACAACATTATGGCCGCACGAGCCATAGCCGATTCTGTCAGGAGCACTCTTGGTCCACGTGGGATGGACAAGATGTTGGTTGACAGTATGGGTGACGTCGTCATAACGAATGATGGCGTCACGATATTGAAAGAAATCGACGTCGAACACCCTGCAGCGAAGATGCTGGTTGAAGTCGCAAAGACTCAGGATGAAGAGTGCGGTGACGGTACAACTACAGCCGTAGTTCTGGCTGGAGAATTGCTGAAGAAGGCAATCGATCTTATCGATGCTAACATCCACCCGACGATAATCA
>JBGOWR010000129.1:0-3606 GCA_041478695.1 Thermoplasmata archaeon
GAGCAGATAATCATCACAGGCGAGTATGATAAGGTCAAGTCCCTGACTGAAGAGCTCTCGGCTCTGAAGGACGTCAGGTACTGCATCTGCGTCCTTTGACCACGCTCTCTTCTCACTGGCATTACTAACTTTCGTCATCTTTCTTAGCAAAAGTGAAATTACCACAGTTGTCCTTCCAATACTCGTGGAAGATCCTCAGAGAATGACGTGCCGGATCGATGGCATGGACTGCATCGAGTGTGCCAAGAAGATCGAGAAGGTGGTCAAGGACATCGAGGGCGTGAAACAAGTGAGGGTCTCGTACACCCTCGGCAAGATGTCCTTGGAGGTGGAGAAGGGAAAGGTATCGGTCGACCAATTGAAGCGGTCCGTAGGCATCCTGGGATACAGATTGGAGAGGGAGGAGGACGCGAAGTATGAGGAGTTCTTCTCATGGAAGAATCACAGACTTGTCGCCACCGGCATCGCCGGGGTGTTGTTCGTTCTCGGCCTGATGACGGAATATGTCTTGCAGATTGGACCGTTGTACCTGGTCCTCTACGGTGGTGCGATCCTCATCGGCGGCTACTATATCGCGAGGAGGGGAGTCGCGGCGATCATCGAGAAGTATCTGGACATCAACATGTTGATGGTCGTCGCCGTCATCGGTTCGATAGCGATCGGTGCCTACACCGAGGGCGCCGCGATCGTGTTCCTGTTCTCTCTGGCCGAGATGTTGGAGTCGTTCTCCATCGCCAGGACGAGGAGGTCCATCTCGGACCTCATGGACTTCGCGCCGAACCAGGCACTGGTGAAGTTCGGGGATAAGGAGGACCACTACGACGTCAACGACGTCAGCATCGGTGACATAGTCATCGTCCGACCGGGGGAGAGGGTCCCGATGGACGGCATCGTGGAGAAGGGACAGTCTTCGGTCGATGAGTCGGCGGTCACCGGCGAATCGAGACCGGCGAGGAAGAAGATCGGGGACTTGGTCTTCGCAGGCACTCTGAACTCCGAGGGATATCTGGAATTCAGAGTCACGAAGAAGTTCCAGGACACGGTCATATCGAAGATCGTCAAGCTCGTCGAGGAGGCCGAGACGAAGAAGGCGCCGACCGAAAGGCTGGTGGATAGATTCGCGAGGTACTACACACCGGTTGTCGTGATGGTCGCTGTGCTCGTGATGATCATGCCGACGCTACTCTTCTCTCAACCGTTCGAGGCCTGGTTCTATCGGGGCCTGGTCCTCCTCGTCATCTCATGTCCCTGCGCTTTGGTCATTTCGACGCCTATTTCGGTCGTGTCAGCGATAACCGGGGCGACGAGGAAAGGCATACTTTTCAAGGGCGGCGCGTACCTCGAGAGGATGGGCCAGATCTCCGTCGTGGCTTTCGACAAGACCGGGACGATAACTCGGGGCAGACCGGAAGTGGAGGAGATCATACCGCTGAACGACTACTCTCAGGAGGAGGTCCTCAGGGTGGCATCCTCCGCCGAGAACAGATCGGAGCACCACCTGGCAAGGGCGGTGATGGCAAAGGCAAAGGAGCTTGAGGTAAGGGCTCTCGAGACCGAATCGTTCGAGGCGATATCTGGGAAAGGGGTATCCGCGATCATTCTGGGAAAGAGAGTGTACGCCGGCAGCGCTCAGTTCTTCAGGGACAGAGGGATCGACATCTCGAAGCACGAGGACCTGATCCGAGAGAAGAACAAAGAAGGTAAAACGGTGATCGTCGTCGGGACAGAGAAGGAGGCCATGGGCATACTGACGATCAGGGACATTCCTAGACCTGAGGCCAAGGAGACGATCGCCCAGCTCAAGTCGCTTGGGATCAAGAAGGTCGTAATGCTCACAGGGGACGACGACCAAGTGGCCGAAAGCGTCGCGAAGGAGCTAGGCATCGACGAGTACAAAGCGAGGCTGCTTCCGGAGGAGAAGGTCAGGGCGGTCGAGGAGTACCAGGAGAAGTATGGCCCGATCATCATGGTCGGGGACGGAGTGAACGACGCGCCCGCGCTGGCGAGGGCCGAGGTCGGGGTGGCGATGGGGGTGGCGGGGACCGACATAGCGCTCGAGGCCGCCGACGTCGCACTGATGGGAGACGATCTCAGGACGCTAGTGTACGGAATAAGGTTGAGCAGGAAGGCAGCGGGGGTCATAAAGCAGAACGTGTCAATTTCTCTTTTCGTCAAGATACTGTTCTTCGCCTTGGTCTTCCCGGGGCTCATCACGCTCTGGCTGGCGATATTGATCGGGGACCTGGGAACATCGTTCGGGGTCATCACGAACGCTCTGAGGCTTGCAAGATACTGATTGAGCTGGAGGTCTCAGAGAGCGTGTTCCTCTCGCACGAAGGCCAGAATATGAGAGATCTCGGTGTCCCCCACGGACAGTGCTATCTGATTCCTTGAGTAGTCGCAGAAGATCGAAAAACGAATACGCAGGGGCGATGAGATATCTCATTGCTTGTTCTCTGAGAAGCCCCGATCCAATACGCCGGCAACCTATCGGTTGGAGTGTGCTATCACCACATCTGATTAAAAAATAAAGATAAAGAAAGGTGTTTTGTTTCTCGGCTATTCTCGGCTCACCAGATGAATTGCTTGGATGGTCCCTTCTTGTAGGTCCAAACAACCATTACCATGTTGATGATGCCGATTATGAGCCAGAGTGCTGCCCAGGTGTTGGCGTCCGCTGCTGCTTGTACATCAGCAAATATCGGGACCCATGAATAACTGATAAGGCCTCCACCGAAGAACATGTACCACCATGTAATGAACATGGAGCACATCAAGTTGAACTGGTGGATTTTCGCACTGCACTTACCGTGTATCACAAGACCCCAGCTGCTTGCGGTGAATCCGTACACCCACAAGCCGATGATGAAGTCCCAACCTACGCCCAAAAGGGCGGCTAGTGGGAGCAGCATCATCTGGACGGTGGCACCCCAAAGCGCCGCGTCGCCTATCGGTCTCCAATCCCAGCCCTGCGTCGCACAGAGGAATGTTCCCAAGAACAAGAATCCGTACAGCGCGGGGACGATCGAGAACATGGTGGAAACTGCTCCGCCGAATGGGTCCGTCATGAAATGCCACATTGCCATCACAAGCAGCGAAACTGCCGCTGCTAGCGAACCCATGGCACCGATTGCTTGCTCAGGAACCAATTCTCCTGGCTTATTCTGCTTACTCCACCATGCAGGATTGGCCCGGACCCCACTGGTATAGAAAATCCAGTGGCAGAGACCATAGACGAGTCCCATCATTCCGAAACCTACTGCATTCAGTCCCATGTATTTCCCCCTAAGTGGTCCGCCTCGCAGGCGGTCACTGCGAGGTAGTTACTCCGTTCTTGATACTTAAAAGTAGCGAAACTGGACCTTACTAATGGCAACAAAAAGATATGAGATTGTTAATGAATGTAAACACAAGAAACATGTCCAGAGGAAATAAAGGTACGTACCATCTAACATTGTCTGCCTAGTATTGACTTTATGATAGAAATCTACTTGATTTGTTGTCATCTTAATTGAAATATCGAGCTAGAATGACGACTTGTAACGAAAACAAAGTGAAAGAACTACCTTTCTGCTCTATTTTTTCGAGTATTGTTTCTCGTAGTAC
>JBGOWR010000032.1:0-7657 GCA_041478695.1 Thermoplasmata archaeon
ATCTTGATGCGTTGCTTCGACAGTTGTTTAAAGATTTCGTCCGCTTTGGCGATCAACTTCTTATCTGCTTTCTCTCTTAGCTTGATCAAGCTGATGAAGATCATACTTTTTCACTCCCTAGGAATAAACAGAGCTGCAATGAGATAAGTAGGTATTCGAAAGTCAAAATTCAAGGCTCTCCATCCGTTGTCAGAACAATGCTACTTTCGCACAACTCCGAGGACAAACGTCTGGAACCCGCCCTCCATAAATGACTCAGAATATGACGTATCTGGCTATCAGTGAGGGACATTCCCGAGAGACCCACCATTTCTACATATTCGATGTCAACCACTGGGAAAGCAAGTCGAAAACTGTTATATGGAGCAAGTCTCTAACGGCAGATGTATGTTCTTGACTAGGGACGAAGAGGCAGTCCTCGATGGGGAACGGGGCTCTGGTCCTCAGCAGGCCATGGAACTCCTTGTCGCCCTTGGGACGGTATATGACGCCGATCGCCTCATCCCCATAACATCCGCTCACCTCTCAGGTGTCTCTTACAAGACAATAGGGAAGGGGGGATTGTCATTTCTGAATGACATGGCCTCTGATGCTCGAGTCCAAGTCAGAACCACCCTCAACCCTGCTGGCATGGATCTCGAACGCTGGAAGGATATGGGTATCCAGGAGGAATTCGCCGACCGGCAATTGGAGATCATAGACTGCTATGATCGTCTCGGTGTGGAAACGACATGCACTTGCACCCCATACCTCGCTGGTAATTTGCCCCACATAGGTGAATCGATCGCCTGGGCGGAATCGTCCGCGCTCTCCTATGTGAACTCGATTGTAGGAGCTCGAACAAATCGTGAGGGGGGACCTGGAGCCCTGGCCGCCTCGATAGTCGGGAAGACGCCAGCCTACGGATTACATCTCGACTCAAACAGGAAGGCCACCGTGGTCATAGAAGCTGACATCGACTCTGGAATTCTTAATTACACCCTCCTCGGTCAGGTCGTCGGCAAGAAGGTCGCAAACGCCATCCCCTACTTCAGGGGGATACGACCTAGCCAGGACGAGGTTAAGACCCTTGCGGCGGCAATGGCGGCCTCAGGGGCCGTTGCGATGTTCCATATCGAGAACATGACACCTGAGGCGCATGCAATGGATACGGCAGGATTGGAGACGATCGACATCGGAAGTAGGGATATTGCGAGCGCTAGAGATTCTCTGTCGACAGGATCCGACCCTGACCTAATCGCTCTTGGTTGCCCGCATCTCTCTGATGTCGAGATCATTGAACTTGCCGCTGTTCTGAAAGGTAAAAGGAAGAAAGGCGACACAGAGGTCTGGTTCTGCACGTCACGGGCCGTCAGAAGAAGATGCACGAAGGAGGTTGCGGAGTTGGAACGCTTCGGCAAGGTCTTATGCGACACTTGCATGGTCGTCTCCCCAATCGAAGAGAATCACTTGTGCACTGCCACGAACTCGGCAAAGGCGTGCACCTATCTGCCCACGCTCTGCTCCCAGAAGGTCGTTTGCGCGAGCACCGTGGAGTTGATGGGGATGATCACCTGATCGTGCAAGGGAGAGGAATATCCAAAGGTATGGCCGAGGGGGAGGTCGTCGCACTTGAGTCTTCATTCAGCTTCCTCGGAGGGGTCGACCAGTCAAGCGGTCTCCTACAGGGGTCGGGTTCTGTAGGTATTGCGGGCAAAGTGTTTGCTTTCACGGAGGGAAAAGGGAGCACGGTCGGGTCGTACACTATGTTGGAGATGAAACGGCGAGGGACCCTTCCCGTCGCGATTCTAAACACGATAGCGGAGCCGATCGTCACTACTGGAGCGGTCATTTGCCGAATACCCCTCGTCGATTCGATCGATGTCTCGGTACTCAGGAATGGGGACAGGGCGATCGTGGACGGAACATGTGGTGCTGTGGAGATCGAAGGAGTTGAACTGAAGGATGTCGTGACCTGTATCCTGACGAATGGGGGCAGGTTCTTGATAATGAAGAGAAGCGAGAAGGTCGGAACGTACAAAGGCAAGTGGGCAGGGGTCAGCGGATTCGTAGAGGTGGGGGAGGAGCCCATACAGACCGCGATCAAAGAAATGTCAGAGGAAGTGAATGTGACCGATGCCCGGTTGCTGAAGAAGGCGGCCGCGATTCTCGTTCGGTCTGGAGACATCGTCTGGAAGTTGCATCCTTTCCTGTTCGCAATAGATAATGTCAGGGTGGAGATTGACTGGGAGCACACCGAACACAGATGGATTCTCGCTGAGAACCTGCGTGAATTCGATACGGTTCCAGGTCTTGATAAGGTGATAAGGGCGCTTCTTTCTGCATGAGATTCTTTGACTTCAAAACTCAGGCTACCACTGGTATCCCGCAATTCCTAGAATCTCAGAACGTTACGTCCACTTCCTTCTCCAATAGGTTCAGCTCGTGAGGTTCAAGAGTTGAAGGATTGAGCGCCATGAGCAATACCGCGTTCTTTATCGCGATCTGATCTCTAAAGGACTGGACGAATCTCAACACAGTAAGGAAGTTGTTGTTGGTGATCAGATACTCCAGTCCATCTAGAAGTACAATGCTGCCTTTGCCTGTGTTCGCAGCAGAAATGAACTGCTCAAGCGACACGCTCAGTTTCTCAAGGTCTTTCGGCCTCAGCGTGTTCTCCTTTCCTACGTTGGTGAGCCATATGACTGGGATGTCTCCTATGTTGTGCTTGGCCTTGATCTTGAGCGGATAGTTCCTTGTCACGCAGAAACCCTTCATTCCCTCGGACAGCGCTCTGACAAAGAACGCATAGGCTCTTTCAGCCTTCTCCTCTTTGATCAGGTATGTGAAGGAAGCTTCCAGCTTGTAATCCTCGATGCCATTGGCTTCAGTCTCTTCCTCAGCCTCTCCCTCTTCCAGGATCTCACTCGGGGCATCGGCTCCGCACGACGGGCATTTCAACACGTCGGGCGGGATGTCGGTTCCGCATTTATCGCAAGACACCTGATTTTCGAATCCTCCAGCAAGCGCATATGCTACCACTTTCTCGGCGGTCTTCGCGCCTATCCCCTTCACTCGGCGAATGTCATCCTTGGACGAAGACTCGATTTTCTCGATGCTGTCGAAGCCAGCGTCGTACAGCAGCTCCGCCTTGATTTTGTTCATTCTCGGAATCCTGAGCAGATATGGTATCAACTTCTCCTTTGGCATCGATCCTCCTTTGACCACCAAGTCCTTGCCGCATGACGGGCAGGTCGCAGCACCTTCCTTGAATGGTTTGCCGCACTCAGGGCAGTTCTGTTCGGGACCGATTTCAATCTTGAGCAAGTAATGTGCGATCTTCCTGGCATCGTTCTTTGAGACGCCTCTGATGGCGGCGATGGCATCCTCTGAGAGGGACTTGAGATCACTGGGCGACTTGTATCCAGCCTCTACTAGACTGAGGGCACTATCCCTAGACAATCCCGGTATCGCCGAGAACTGTCCTATCGCCTCTCTTGTATGAAGGGAAGTGACTCCTACTTCGATGCTCTCCCCCTCTACCTCCCAGCTCACCAGACTCTCTCCGCCAGGCTGCTCCGTGAATGTAATGCTTTTTGACCTGGTCTCTTTCGCTATGTGGTCTTTCCAGACTTTGAAGAATTCAATCAACTTCGTCGAGGCCTTCACCTTCGCTGTGATGAACTCCTCGACATCAAGGTCCATGTCCTTCCTCATCTGCTGGATGCGTCTTATTAGATCCCTCGCGAAGCCCTCCGCTTCGATATCCGGGGTCATATGGAAATCGATGTAAATCTCCCCCCCAGAGAACTTGACGCTCGTCACGTCCGAAGGGAGAGAAGTCGTGAAAGATACCATATTCGGTTCTATCTTTATCATCTGGCCCTCTACGCCTAGCGAGTATTCTCCCTTCTCGACGCTATCTTTGATCTGAGCTGCCGGCCTACTCTTAAGGAGGATCGCTATCTTGCTAGACCACTGGCGGTAGACCTTCCCTATTGCGAGGGGATTCGGTATCACGCTGAGTATCATGTCTTTCCAGACTTCATCTGGATTGACGAACTCCACCACTTTGAGGTTTGCCTGTGAGATCAGAACCGTCTCCAGTGTTCTCAATGATTCGAGGGTCTCTCTGGTGTTTGTCTTCACGGCAATTCTTCTCAGCGGCCAGCGAAGCTTGACGCCTCTCGACTGTCTCTCTCTCGTGACTATCTCAACAATCTCCTTCACAAGGGACATTGCCCCTTCCAGTCGATCGTCCGCTTTGGTCAGGTCCGGGGCTGGCCAATCAAGCATATGTATCGAGCCTTTAGAACCGTCTATGTTCTGATAGATCTCTTCGGTTATGTGTGGGCAGAATGGAGCCAGAAGCTTTGAAACCGACAAAAGCGACTCATGGAGTACTTTGTAGGCGGCGGTCTTGTCAAGGTCACCTTCCTCCCTCCACATCCTGTCTCTTATGAGGCGCACGTACCATCGTGACAGATCGTCGAGGATGAATTCTTCGAGCGATCTGCACGCCTTGTGAAGCTCGAACGACTCGAGGTGCTTTGCCACCTCATTCTTTAGCTTCTCGTTCCTAGATATCAGCCACTTGTCCTCCGGCCTCAGCACAGAGGCGAGTCCAGCATAGTCAACAGAAAGGGGATCAAAGTGATCTATGGACATGTAAGTCGTGGCGAAATTGCAGACATTCCAAAGCACGTTCAGGGTCCGTCGAGCGTTCTTCACTCCTTCGCGCTGGAATGAGATGTCCTCCCAGGGAGCGTTGGCCTTCATCAAGTAGAACCTGAGCGCATCAGCGCCGTGTTCGGTTATGATCTCAGAGGGCTCTATGACGTTCCCTCTGCTCTTCGACATCGGCTGCCCCTGAGGGTCTAGAATCCAACCATGCATGAGCACCGATTCGTAAGGAGCTCTGTCAAATCCAATGCATCCAGCGGCGAGTTGCGAGTAGAACCAGCCGCGTGTCTGATCGTGCGCCTCGGTGATCCACTTGGCCGGCCACCATCTGTCCAACTCCTTCCTCGAACCAGGGAACCCAAGTTGGGCCCATGTCGAAACCCCTGAATCGAACCACACGTCCAGGACGTCCGGGACGCGTTTCATCCTTCCCGAGCATCTATCACATTTCAACGTCACAGCATCGATCCATGGTCGGTGGAGTTCCATGCCCTCTCGGAACCCTTCGGCACCTCGAAGCTCGTTGACCGATCCAACGACCTTCATCTCCCCGCACTGACATTTCCAAATCGGGAGCGGGATGCCCCAGTATCTCTGTCTTGAGATGCACCAGTCTCTGGCGTTGACTGCCCAATCGTATTCTCGAGAGGACCCTGCCCAATCAGGCGTCCATCGGACCTTGTCTATCTCTTCGAGCATCATGTCCCTTATCTGCGTTACCCTCAAGAACCACTGGGAAGTCGTCCGATATATTATGGGTGAATCGCAACGCCAGCAATGACCATATCTGTGCTCCATTGTGTGGTCGTAGAATATCAGTCTCTTCTCCCTCAGAGCCTGCACTATGTCCGCGTTCGCCTTTCTTGCCTGCATGCCTGCGAACTTCTCCCCAACCTCTGGGCCAAACCTGCCAGTCTCATCTACTGGGCAGAAGGCCTCAAGCCCAAACTCCTGCCCGATCTCAAAGTCTTCGGGTCCATGACCGGGAGCTATGTGCACAAGACCTGTGTTCTCAGCCACGACAGTAGACGACGGTATGACACGGTGGGCCCACTTCCCTGTGATCTCTCTCTGATGCGGTACGTCCTCATGGAAAGGGGTCAGGTACTCAATTCCGACAAGGTCATCTCCTTCTATGAGCTCGGATATCTCATATGCATCCCAGTCCGCAAGAGCTCCGACCTCCTCTGCTAGGTCCTCGAGCAATATCACCGTCTCCTTCTCCTTCCCGTCCCTCCGAGAGTAGGTGACCTTCGCATAGGAGAAATCTGGATGCACGGCAACGGCCATGTTTGCCAATAACGTCCATGGAGTGGTAGTCCATATTAAGAGTGAAACACCCTCCTCATCCCGAAGAGGGAACTTGACGTAGATCGAGGGGTCGCTCTCGTCCCAGTACTCGATCTCAGCCTCCGCAAGTGCGGTCTCGCATCTCGGGCACCAAGATAGTACGCGGTTCGCTGACACGAGTAAGCCTTTGTCAAACGCCCGCCTTAATGTCCACCAAGCGGCCTCAACGTACTCGGGTGATATCGTCAGATAAGGGTTCTCCCAATCCATCCACACGCCGAGTTCTTTGAACTGTTCGGTCATGCGTTTCTGAAAGTCGAGGGCGAAGTTCTTGCAAGTGCTCACGAACTTGTCGATTCCATAGTCTTCTATCTCCTTCTTGCTCTTCACCCCTATGGACTGTTCGACCTTGACCTCGATCGGAAGGCCGTGCATATCGTATCCTGGTTGATCTCGAACATTGAAGCGCTGCATTCGCTTGTATCTTATGATAGTGTCCTTCAGGCTCTTGTTCCAGGCCGTACCAAGATGTATGGAACCAGTAGTGTAAGGAGGGCCGTCCACGAAATAGAAATCGGCACCGCTTGAGCGTAGCTCCTTGACCTTCTTATAGATGCTGTTCCTGATCCAATTTTCCTGTATCTTCTTCTCGAGCTCTGCTGGATTGTATGTAGACTGGACCTGCTTTATCATCGCCGTCCCTAATGTCCTAATGTGTTATTCCCTTCTTATAACTATAGGACTCTGGCACCTATTCTGATAATGACGTGGACGTCGGTTTGAGCGATCGCGTAGCCGGAAATCGCACACCTCTTCCCGATCTAGAAAAAATCGAGCTTTATTTGTGTGTGCGTCTTAGCACGTTCACTTGCATACTTCTCTTCTATCTTCGTCAGTGCCCCCTCCACCCTTGACGTGGAGAAACCGTGCTCCTCGCACAGGAACTCGATCACCTTTTCTTTGTCGGGCGGTCTCCAGTCAAGCCTATAGTCGTCCGTTTTCTCGTATTCTAGGAAAATGCGTCTCAGTTCTTCGATTCTGGGAATGGCGGTCCCGATTGACTTGAGAGAGGTCTCGACATTCATGTTCTCGCGTATGAGCTTTAATGCTTTCTTCGGTCCGATACCAGACACACCTGTGTTATAGTCTGTGCCCATCAGAAGGCACAGGTCGACGAGCTGTTCTCTTGTGAGACTGAGGTCATTGAGAACCTTGCTGAGTTCGATCAACTCAATGCTTACTGCTCTATAGTCTGACCTTCCAGGCATCTTGCGTCTTCCCGTCAGGGTCAAGTTCCGCACCAACCTCGGCGCTCCGAAGAGCAACGAGTCAAAGTCCTGGGAAGAAGCGGCCCAAACTGCACCTTTCGCAGCCATGTAGGCCGCCTGCGCTTCCCCCTCCTCAGGTGCCTGGACCACCGGTATCCCCAGGTAGGTCAGGAGGATCCTGGACGAGTCTATTATCTCACTTGTCATCCTGGATGACTGGGTAGCTTTAGAGAACGCCTTTCCGTAATCACCTTCTCTAAGAGCATCCTCCCATTCAATCTTCGCCTTGACTCTCTTCTCAGACCTTTCAAGTATAGTCTGTTTCTTCATTTCAGGCGAAACGCCGTCGAAGACGTATGAGGGTCGGATTCCGGCCTCGATCAGGTTAGCATTCCTGTAGAGCAAGCCGGCAAGGTGGGAAGTCACCCTTCCCTTAG
>JBGOWR010000043.1:0-6094 GCA_041478695.1 Thermoplasmata archaeon
CTTCTCAATTGCTGGATCATCATTGGGGATATTGAGCGGTCTCGCACCAGGGATTCATGTCAACACGCTCGCTATCCTTCTGGTGAGTCTTTATGGTCCAATCCAGACCTCAATGTCATGGATATGCGGCCCGATCGGTGCTGACACCACTCTTTTTCCAGTCTTAATTTCAGCCTTGATCGTGTCCGCCGCCGTGGTTCACTCCTTCGTCGATTTCGTGCCTTCCGTTTTCCTAGGGGCACCGGATGAGTCCCAGGTGCTCTCGGTTCTTCCAGGACATAGGTTGCTCTTGGATGGTAAGGGTTTGGACGCCATTAGATCCGCCGCCTTCGGAAGTCTGGTCGGCGCCTTGGTTGCGCTGATTCTGATAGTGCCCCTGAAGTTCCTAATGGGGCCTCCTATCAGTCTGTACGATTTGATCTCACCGTCGATTCCATTCGTGCTGGTCAGCATCATGATTCTGCTGATAATATCGGAACGTGAAGACGCATTCGTAAGGGCGTTGATTGATGCCAGGGACGGTAGCGTCGACAAATGCGGGCCCATAGTCTCAATCGTGCCTCCAATCCCCATCAACGGGGATCCGGTCCGAATGTCCGGCCACATGTCACATTCGTGGAGTCATATTAAGCAATTGAGCAACTCGTTCGGGACTTGGGAAATACGAGTCAAAGATCCTTGTCCATCTGGTTTTGTGACGGTCTCCGGGGTATGGAGGACGATTAGGAGGCGATGGAGAACGAAGTTGCTTGCCGCATCGATCATGTTCATCTCGGGAACCTTGGGATATGTTGTGCTGAACGCTAGACTGCCAGGGCATCAGCTTTTCTGTGGATTCGGAGACACCCCCCTTTTCCCTTTGTTGACTGGCCTTTTCGGGCTTCCTACTCTTCTTTTTTCCCTCACTCCTCGGAGGATCCCGGAACAGGAGAGTTCTTCCACGGGCAAACTGGAGACGTTGCCTGCTCTCAAGGGTGCAGCGATAGGTGGGTTTGTCGGGTGGTTCCCCGGGGTGACTTCCACATCAGGAAGCGTGATTGGATGTCTTCTATCGAATGACAGGGGAACGGATCCTCATACCTCCGCTCGTCGATTCATTACGATAGTATCTTCGGTTGGAACATCGGCGACTGTCTTCAGTCTAGCCGCACTCGCGATCATAGGGAAGGGGAGGTCAGGCGCTATGGTCGCGATCAAGAACATAATGGGCAAGGATGGCACGGAGGCGCTTGCCTCTCCGATCTCGCCTGAGCTGTCTCTCCTTCTCTTTTCCGTACTGATATCTGCGGCCATCGGATACGTTGCGACGTTGTGGCTCGGTGGCTCATTAGGCAGAAGACTCGCTGGAGTGGATCTAAGGAGGTATACGTTCGCGATCATCGGGGTCCTTGTCGTCCTATCCGTCGTATTCAATGGAATAGCGGGGCTCCTCATTCTAGGTGTTTCTTTGCTCTTAGGTTTGATACCGCCACTGGTCGGTGTGAGTCGTGTTCATTTGACCGGATGCCTGTTGATTCCAGTAGCGATCTTCTTCTTTGGTTTTGAACCGATAATTCTCGGTCTCGTGGGCGGATGATCAAGAGCTATTGTTGATGGCACGATGCCTGCTTTCACTCTGTCCCGGCTCTTGGAGCCAAGCGTTCTTTTTGATCATGAAGGGCTCGATGAGGTCAGCCTGCGTCAAGATCGTGCTTTTTTGTTACTTATGCGATCTCGCAGAGATGTGAAGTTCCAGCCAAACGGCGAGAATAGGTCCGCGGTGGCCCTCAGTACCTGCTCAACGTATTTGTCGGCATCGTAGTGTTCGTTTCCTTCTAGGAACTGCGCTACCTTCACTCTCCCTGACGCGCTCCGGCTGCCCCCATCGCAAATCACGTACTCGACGACCTCTCCAGGTTGAACATTGAACCCTTTGCAGCTGAGTTGCTTGAGGGCCGCCACCGAATCATTCCACTGCCTATAATCGCTCAACTCCTTCGATACCCTCTTCGTTATGATTAGCTTCTCTAGCGGTGTGCTTCTGTCAAGTAAGGACTTCGTGTAGATGTCCATGATGTCAAGTGCGATGGGAATAGTTTCTTCGAACTCATCCGAGTTTCTTGCCTTCGAAAGAACCTTCAAGATGTCATTCTGAAGGTCTCTTATTACCTGGGGGGTATCACTCTTCCTGAGTGCGATGCCCCTGACCTTCATCTCCCCACTATCGAAAAGACCGTAGTATCGGTTCAACGCTCCCACATCCGTTGTGATCGTCGGCAGAAAGACGATCCATCTGTATCTACCCTCGATTTGGAGAGGGATGCCCGTGGCACTGGTCACCTCACTGCAGAACTCTTCCGGGTTTGCATCTCCTTTCAGCCAGAGAGAGTCCACTATGCCGTGTACTATGTGGAATCCGTGGCGTTCCGCGATCTCCGATGCTCTGAGAAGGATCTCTCTACCATATGCTGTGATGGCCTCGTGACATTCAATCCTCCCGAAGCGGGCGTTCCTGTATCCAGTGTAACCGAAGCAAGTCACCAGCACCCACTTTAGAATTCTTGATCGCTGCTCGTAGATTTCGCGTCTCCTGTCGTCCCCCTTCATGAGCCGTTTGAATGCGATGCGGCGCTTTATTATCGGATCCAGGACGTGTGGTATCAGACCGATGTGCTTTTCGCATATCTTGTAGCCGATTTCCGGCACGATCCTAGATGAATTAGGGCAACAGTCGCACATCACCGTCTCGGGTGAGATGTTATATCGGACCATTATGCTCGGATAGAGCGAAGTGAAATCTACCTCGACGATGCCGTCATGGACCCCGACGCTGGGCTCGTAGATGAAGCCTCCGCGGTCGCAGACGATAAGTTTTCGTGCGGTCTTGAACATCTCGGGGAGGTTCTTTTTCCAGAGGACTAGATGTCCGGTGCGCATCGCCTCGTTCACCTGCATGGCGCTTATCGCGCTTCCGGGGGAGAGCCTCGAGAGGTCCTGTACAGGTATGCCACAAAGTCTGGAAAGGTCTATCAGTCCGTGGATGCCGCTTTCCGCGAACATGAACGAACTGTTTGTGTCTATGTGGATTCTTCCTCTCAGCTTGTGTGCTGGAGGCTTGTAGAGTATCCGTCCGTAGGTGAAGTAACTCTTTCCCTTCGAGAGCCTTCCTCCTGATTCCCTACCAAGATCGAACCCTTTCAGATCATTCATCTCGGCCCTTTTTGCGAGGTAGCGCATGTAGAAACCGTCGCCATCGCAGGAGTATACGACGTCGGGATCGATTTTTCGTACGAGCGAATCCAGTTCCGTGAGGATGCCTTCCTCGGAACCGTCGATGATGACGTCGTCCAGGTACGCGCTTCTTATCGGATCTTCGAAAGTGGGGATCCCTTTCTGCGTTTTCGCATTGATTTTTAGATTCACTGTCTTGAGCTTGGGTATCGGATAGTCCAGTCTGTAAGGGGAATCGATCGATCTCAGCTCTTTATCAAACTCGACAAGTCCCATTGGAAAGAGGTCGTGGTTCAGGAAATATCTTTGCTCGAAACGCAGGTCCACGTTGAACAGATTGTAGTCTCTGTAGTTGCCCCACCCGTTCACCATCCTCGCGATTTGATTCAGGGATTTGTACTTGTTGACAGTCACGCCGAGAGTGAGCTTCTCCAACTCTCCCAACCAGGTCTTCTTCTTCTCTAGCGTGGTCTCCCGTACGTCGAACATCGTCAGGTTGTCGGCAAGGTCCATCAATTGCTCTTCAGGTGCCCAGATGTAGAACTTCGGAAGGAAGGAGCGGTCCACGAGCTTCTCGATCCCTTTGTTCGTCTTTATCCAGATCACGATGCAATCGTGCTCGTAGTCAGGGTAGCAGTCTATTATCCAGCCCCTCATCTCCCCTCGTTCTTGTCCTTCAGGGCCCTGATATTCTTCTCATGCTCGAGCAGGATGGAGAGTAAGAAACCCTCCAATGGGTCGAGGAAGGCGGCATAAGTGGAAGCAGAGGCGTGCATTCTAGCCTTCTTCATCATTTCGTCGAAGACCTCTCGGTCTTTCTCCGTGAGGGCGCGCCTGTAATCTGCCAAATCCTGAACGATCGATTCGAGCGTCTGCCTGTAAGTAGGAACGGTCCTTCCCATACCCTCACCTCCAGAATTCGTCGAGTGTCATCTGGTAGTAAGGGACCGGATGGTACAGCATTGTGCGTCCCTCTTTCACCGCATTCAAGAGGAGATGCTTCTCCTTGTTCTCTATCCGAAGGATCTTATCGGCGCTGCCGTACAAAATGGTCCTGAGACTCTTCTTGTAAAGCATCTTCGTCAGGCCGTAGTTCGTGACTATCGTTACGGTGTTGTGTCTTCTCGTCAGAGACTGCAGCTTGGATATGCAGCGTTTCATCAGTTGGAGTGACTCGGACCACCACATGTCTCGGTCCATGAAGAGGTCTGGGAAGCAGGAAACGACGACCAGTTCGGATCCAGTGTGCTCCACCTCCTTCTCCAGCGATTCCACTATGAGGGTGACCATCTGGTAGGCGGTGAACGCCCTCGATATGTTTATGCGGTCAAGGGTCTCGCCTATATCCATCCTGAAGCGCTTGCAAAGGCCTGCGAGCTCGTAGGGATTGACGGAGTTGCCGCCATCCACCCACACTACTTCCCCCTCAAGATCATTAATAGCGTTGACGCAGAGGGTGTGCGTCAGGTCGAACAACATCCAGTCTGAGCTGTCCACGAGAGTGATTTGAGAGGATTTGAACCCTCCAAGGAAGGCGTCGATGGCCGGTATGGAGGTATTGAGGGTCTTCTCCTGAGCAATGTCGATTTGAACCTCGTTCTCGACATCGGCATGTATCAGAACCTCCGGAATCGCGAAAGTCATCGCCTCCCCTTTTTGAAGTCTGCTTTATGTTATAAATGAGTGGAGGTAGGAGATGTCCGAAAGTACTTCACGACTCATCCAGATCCAACGATCTCATGCCTCAAATGCTCGCACCGTCATGGATGAACAGCTCACAAATGCAAATCCTAAGGTGCCTCATGAGCTAGGCGTACGCTCACCCTAGAAAAAGGATGGATCGAAGTCGACATGGGAACGATGTGCCTACAACACTGCATGGAGAATGGAAACTGGCCACTCCTGACATTGAGTCCAACGGTATCAAAATGGATCGAATGAAATTCCAGGCGAAAATGATAAGGGCGCGGAAGAATGAGTCATTTCGAATTCGAACCGACGCATATTAACAATATCTCTGTATGCTCGATGTAAGCATTGAAGGCCGATTCGTCCAGATCATCGATCTATAGTACACTATTCTGTTCCCCGGACAGGCAAGGGGGAATGTCTGGAAGAATCAGGTATTACGCATCGAAGTAGGATGCTCAGTTCTTCCTGATGAGATTGGTCTGCTCGTCCTCTATGTACGGGGTGCTGCACATCGGACAAACGTGTGTTTCCTCTCCTTCACGTTTGAACCACGAGTGGCCGCATCGCCGGCATTCGATCTTGAACGACCTCACTTCCTCAAGACTTGCGCTTGGAATCATGGTTGTCTGATTGCCATTCTAGACTGCAACTACATAATAAACCCTTTGAAGGTCATCTGAAACCAAGTTATTCAGATACTATCTGTTCAATGGCCAAAGAATGTACGCCAGCATGTCAATCATCTCTGACTCTTCAGCGATTCGAGGTTCATGTCGAGTCTTATGAGGGAGCGCCATCTTTGGGCAATCGATTCTTCGTTCAAGTACAGGATGCGCGTGGACGAAGCGTTCCCTCTATCCGATCATGCTGACTTCGAAGAACTCATGGTCTTCGTGAAGGCGTGCGACCCTTCAGTTGTTTTCACCCACCACGGATTCTCCGTGGCGCTGGCTTCAGAGATCCAAAGATCTCTTGATATCGATACGCACCCTTTGATCAAGAACCAGAAGTCTCTTCTCGAGTTCTAGCGAAGAAGTCACCACATGCTCGGGTATGTGTTCGGTGTCATGAAGACACGTTCGGTCTTTGCCGCGATCCCCTCTCTTGCCTTGAGGATCTCACTCGCATCCATTTCTGCTCTCGCCATCGCTATTCCCTCACCCTTCTCAGTCATGATGGCCACGGTAGAGCC
>JBGOWR010000068.1:0-4795 GCA_041478695.1 Thermoplasmata archaeon
CCGGTGGACGTACACCTTCATCTTCTTCCCGTCGACCTCATGCTCCTCCACCTTCGCGATATTGTGAGCGACATCGTAGACCTGATGCATTCCCATGTCCTCAGCGGAGCGCTTGAGGGTCTCTTCAAAGGATTGTCTCACCCAGTGTAGAATCATCTGCCTATTTGCCCAAGCGTAGTTTGCACCGCATGCCATCGCATTAAAGTAGTTCTGACCTTCCTTGGAGTTCACAGGGGCGCAAGCGAGCTGCCTGTCCGGAAGTTCGATTTTTCTCTCTCGGACAGAGTGTTCCATGACCTTCAGATAGTCCGTGGCTATCTGATGTCCACATCCTCTGGATCCGCAGTGGATCGTGACCGTCACCTGTCCCTCCCGCTCCAACCCGAATGCCTTCGCCGCCTCGCCATCGAAGATCTTCTCCACTCTGTCTATTTCGAGGAAATGATTGCCGGATCCCAGGGATCCAACCTGGGGGACACCTCTTTCCTTCGCTTTGTGGCTGACCGTTCCTGAGTCGGCCGTCTTCATTCTGCCACCCTCTTCGGTGGCAGCAAGGTCCTCGTCCCATCCGTAACCGCTGTTGACCGCCCATTCCGCCCCAAGCTCCAGGATATCATTGATCTCATTGGATGCGACGTCGGTGACGCCCTCGGACCCGACGCCTGCAGGGACGTTCTTGAAAAGGACCGCGATGAGGTCTCTGATCCTTGGTTTCACGTCGTCCACGTTGAGGTCGGTCCTGATGAGCCTCACACCGCAGTTGATGTCGAAGCCAATGCCACCTGGTGAGATTATCCCTTGCTCAGCATCAAAAGCAGCGACACCACCGATCGGAAATCCATAACCCCAGTGGATGTCCGGCATCGCCAGCGCCTTTCCGACTATCCCAGGGAGGCAGGCGACATTCGCTGCTTGCTCAAGAGCGTTGTCGGTCCTCAGAGTCGAGAGCATTCTGTCATCTGCATAGATGACACTGCTAGTCCTCATGCACTTCTTGTAACTCTGAGGGATCTCGAAACGGAAGTCATCGATTCGATTGATCGGACCTTCCCAACTCATAGAACATTATTCTCCTATTTGCGTTCCGGGTTATGCATCCAGCAGTTTATTAAACCTTCCGAGACTTTGTGACAGAAAGCTCCTGGCTCGCTATGCTTAGCATATTTGAGAGGATGTCGACCATGAGTACGCTTTCGGCGGTCACTATATGCAACAAGAGACGAGGTCGTATTATCGAATTCGACGTTTCTGGTTACGATCGATCCTGAGGCGCTCGATCCCGTCCAATTGGCCTTTTTCGAAAAGGAATTCGAGATCATCAAGACCGGTGGAGGGGCCGGGACCGAGATTTGAACTCGGGTCTAGGGATCCACAGTCCCACAGGATACCAGGCTACCCCATCCCGGCCATGCTGGGAAAATGTGAACGCTTGAAGATAGATAAAGTTTTTCTCCCAGGTTGTGCGACGAGATTTGGATTGCCGAGGTCAGAGTGTCATCAAGGCCATCAAAGCAGCGTTCGCATTCGGTATCCCAATCTCTCGTTCTGGACCTGTCCAGTCATTGATAGGGGAAGACAGCGTACAGCAAAGCAAACTTCTCCTTCCTGTCCTGTGGATGTTTCCCTACCAGGTCCTTCAGCTTCTTGTCCATTTCTAGAATGAACGCCTCCGCGTCGGCGTTCGATTTCTCTGTGTCCGGTAAGATGATGTAGTTCGCTCCAAATGGGTAGCGCGGTCGTTCCTTGACCTTCGCGAAGTACGTGTCCCTCTTCTCGTCCAGAAGCTTGATGCCGCGGTTGAGGATTCCTTTGATTGCTCCCATCGCCGCGAAGACAAGGTTTATCCTCTCCGATATCTCAACTGATTCTTCATCCGTCGCCTGACTGATCATCCCAGGCTCGAACACTGATTTGTAGTATTTTTCCACTAGATTTCCGACAAGGTCCGTCTTCGTCTGGACAATCAGCTCTGCCGCGAGGAGCTTCTTGGCATGGTACTGGGTGTTCTGGATGCTCATCCCCAGAAGATGTGAAATCTGGGTTGTCGTCATTTCCTTTGCCGAGAGAAGAGATAGTATCGCCAGCCGATTCGGGTCTGATAACACTTTGATCTGTTCCACGCCTATCTTTTTCATAGCTATCACTCAAATCCCATTTTATCGGTATAATGTGATAGCAACGCTTAAATATTCGCATGCTATCACTCAAATTAGATAGGAACGATAACATAGAATTTGAAGGTGATAATAATGACAAGAAAGAGTATCAGAGCACCCAGGCCGACGGTTTCTAACAGCAATATCTATATGCTCCCCAGGTGAAGGCGACCAAATCTCCTCATAGTTCTTTTCACGTTCGATTAGATGACTGAGTGGATGTCACTATTTGTGTGAATGATATGAACATCTAGGAATTGGCTTCGTAGAAATTTCGTTCGACTCAGCTCTTTCATTTTGTATATGAACTAGGCTGTTCTTCGAGGAATTGTTCGATCTGTTGCACAAGGGTTAAGAGCGCAACGATTCTTGATGTCTTGAAAGATCATGAAACGCGATTTGATTTCTGTATTGGACATCGAGGATGAGATGGAAGAGACGCTCTCGCTCGCTGAACAGCTCAAAGCAGACAGGACAAGCCACAGCCATGACTTGAAGGGAAAGACCTTGGCGATGATATTCGAGAAATCGAGCACGAGGACCAGGGTCTCTTTCGAGGTTGGTATGACTCAGCTCGGTGGACATGCTCTATACCTTAGCCCAAAGGACCTTCAAATGGGGAGAGGAGAGACGATCTCGGATACGGCAAAGGTGCTGAGCCGTTACGTCGACGGTATAATGTATCGGGCGTTCAAGCACGAGGCGATGATGGAGCTGGCGGAGAACTCGACGGTCTCGGTGATAAACGGGTTGGACGACCTCGAACATCCTTGCCAGATAGTGGCCGATCTCTTGACGATCAAAGAACACAAGGGTAAGTTGAAGGGCGTAAGGATGGCGTATGTGGGAGATGGCAACAACGTCTGCAACTCACTATTGCTCGGAGCCGCTGTGGTCGGAATGGATTTCATCGCTGGTTGTCCTGAGGGTTACTGGCCGAACAGCGATATCGCAAAGAAGGCGAGCAGAATTGCCAAGACGAAAGGGTGCGTGTCGAGGATCGTCAATGATCCGAAAGAAGCGGTGAAGGGTGCCGACGTCGTCTATACTGATGTGTGGATCTCAATGGGTCAGGAAGCCGAGACAGGAACCAAGGAAAAGGAGTTCATGGCCTTCCAGGTCAACAAATCCTTGATGAAGCTCGCGAAGAAAGACTGTATCGTGATGCACTGTCTTCCTGCCCATAGAGGCTTGGAGATAGCGGAAGAAGTGATTGATGGAGAGAACAGCGTCGTCTTCGATCAAGCGGAGAACCGTTTGCATGCGCAGAAAGCTATCATGCTGAAGCTCATGAAGTGAGTTCGCCCAGCATCTGCCGCTCGATCAATCTCTCCATCTCGGCGAGGAACTCCTGTTCCTTGCCTATCGAAATGGTAGCACCAGCAGCGATGTTGTGCCCGCCACCAGTTCCACCGACCTTCTCAGAAGCGGCTTTAACAGCCACTGCTAGATCAACACCCTTCTGGACAAGCTCCCTTGTCGCTCTGGCCGAGACCTTCACCTTCTCGTCCTCAGAGTATGCGAATGCCACGATAGGAACGTCCGAGGGCACCTCTCCCGATCCCAGGACCATCCCGGCCACAATTCCAACGATGCTGTCGAGGATCTCGTCCCTGCCGTGAAAGTGTTGTATGAACCTCCCCCTCTCCACCCCGAGGTCCTTTACAAGGTTGATCGCGTCCGCAAGGTTCCCTCTGTGATTGTGTTGCAGTCGTAGCCCGATTTCCAGCTTGTCACCCCGGTCACCAGCGCAGATGCTCAGGCCCACCATGCCTTCCCCGTACCTTCCGCAAGCGTTCAAGAGGGTCGAGAACTCCTTGGCATCATGGAGCTCCGTGCCGATCCTCTCCGATTTGAGCAGATACACTTCCCCTATCAACCTCTTGCAGGCCCTATTCCCGCTGCCCGAATCAAGTAGATGGTTGCAGAGCGCGCTCGCAACTTGTGCCTTCTCCACCTTCGTAAGGTCGATCCAGCATCGCCACTTCTCCCCGTCGGTCAACGGTATGCCTAGGTCCATTAGGTATCTATTGCACGCGACCGCATCGCTCGTCAGACCAGGAAGTATCGGGTCTGTAGAGAACTGAAGCATCTTGCCCAACGGCCTGGTTTCCCTTCCGAAGATCCTGATATCCTTCACCATCGTCATCATATCTCGGTGGATAGCATCGTCCAGAACCTGCCTGTTCAGTCCGCGAAGTCTGCATTCGGCCGAGTCCTGCAAGTCGCCGACAGCTCCCACGATCGCGATCGTCGCGAGGTCTGTGTTCCCATTGTTCATTTCCTTAGCCGTAAGGTATACGACTCCGGCTCCGCTGATCTCTGTCGAACCGTCAATACCATAGAGGTGCGGATTCGCGTGGCGTTCCTCGAAGCTGAAGATGTCACGCTGTCCTTCCCTGGAATCCGTGTTCAAGTCCTTCTCGGGCAGGTGATGGTCCGAAATGCATACTGACTTGTTCGTGAACTTCGAGGACGATCCGCTGCCAAGATCTACGAGCCAGAAGGTGTCGGAGATGCGGGAATTGATGATGTTTATCTCATTTTCATCGAGCTTCTTTATGAGTCTCACATCGCACGGGATCCCCGCTCTTTTGAGAGCGATCGAGGCGATCGATGCTGCGCTTATTCCGTCTGCG
>JBGOWR010000053.1:0-5643 GCA_041478695.1 Thermoplasmata archaeon
AGAATGGGCTCGCTCTACGAAACGTTCCCGATCGAGTGTCTTCTGGTCGGAGATATCTCATCACAGGAATTGAACAATATCATGGAGGAGATCGAGTCGATGGAGGACATGGAGTCCGTCGACGTTCGATATTCTGTCTCTGCCGCGTCAGATGGCAAGGCTGCGATCCTCTTCGGCAAGGTGAGGAAGAAAGAGGCCGTGGAGAGAGTGGAACGATTCCTGGAGGAAAGGGCGGCGGATGGGGGATTCCTTCTCGTCCGAGGTCTGGGGGACTGATGCATGGACCTTGTGATAGTGGGATTCGGGGTCGTCGGTCAGGGAGTGGCAGAGGTCATACAGCAGAAGAGGGATTTGCTGCACGACGCTTTCAGGAAGAAGATACGCATCGTCGGCGTCTTCGACTCATCCTCCTATGAGACCAAGAAAACTGGTCTGGACCCTTCCGCGTTAGTCAAGCGAAAGGTCTCGGAGAACAAGGTAGGAGAGAGAAGGTTCGACGGAGATGCCTGGAGGATGCTGATGGACCTGGAGTATGACACTCTTATCGAGGTCACCCCGACAAACATCGTCACAGGAGAGCCTGGGTTCACGAACATTATCACGGCTCTAAGATCCGGAAAGAACGTCATCACCTCTAACAAAGGTCCTCTCGCACTTAGGTTCAGAGAGCTTTCAGACGCCGCGAGAAAGAACAACGTCCAGTTTAGATTTGAGGCTACTGTCGGCGGGGCCATGCCGATCATCAACCTCTCTAGAGAGTTGCTCAAGGGCGAGAAGATACTTTCCATACGCGGGATATTGAACGGGACCTGCAATTTCATCCTAGATAGGATGATGGAGGAAGGACTGCCGTTCGCTCAGGCTTTGAGAGAGGCTCAAGAGATGGGGATCGCTGAAAAGGACCCTTCTTACGACATCGATGGTGTCGACAGTGCTTGCAAGGTCGCCATCCTGGCAAACGCGATCTTCGGATTGGACAAGAAGTACTCAGACGTAAGGAAGACAGGCATCAGAGGCGTGACTGAAGATGCCATCTCTCTCGCAGGGGAAGAGAAGAAGGTCATCAGGCTGATCGGCGAGATATCACCGAAAAGGTTGGAGGTCGCGCCCCGCCTGGTCCGTATCGGACATCCTCTCAGCATTGGCGGCACGAGGAACATCGTACAGATACATACAGATCTCGCCGGAGAGATCACCGTCGCCGGGAAGGGAGCGGGCAAGTACGAGACAGCGAGTGCGATCCTTAGCGACCTTGTCGCCCTGCTCAATGAAGGCGGGAAGCCTTAGAGTGGTCCGGCAGCGTCGCAGAATTCCGAATGTTTCAATATGTAGAGCCACTAATCCGATATCGAGGCGTGTGAAATGGCATACGAAGTGGAGCTGATTTCTCCAGCTGAGAAGGATGAGCTGTTCGATGAGTATCAGGATCGGTTCCTGTACACGAAGAAAGCGGAGGTCTACGGTTGTTGCATAAAACTGCTGACCGACCAGCAATACGTCGCGGAGAGGTGGAGCGATAATTTCTACACGATGGGAGAGAACATTCGGTCCCACGGAAGGATTGTCGTTCTCACAGAGCCGAGCGAGGGGCTGAAAGTAAAGTATGACCCAGTAACGAAAACGGCCTTCCTGTACAATTTCGACTATTACGGTTGGATAAAGAGCCTTGCCCTCGCTGTGACGGGAGATGTACTGGAGGACGAGCACAGGATCTATCATGTCCATGGAGCGGCAATCGACGTGATGGGGAAGGGAGTGTCGATCATCGCACCTTCGAGGACCGGGAAGACGACTCATTCCTGGGGCCTGCTGAGGATGAAAGAAGCAAGGCTGGTCACGGATGACTGGTACTTCGTCAGGCTTTCCGACAAACGTCCACTCGCCTTCGGGTCGGAGAAGAACTGCTACACCGAGGGAGACATCGCGGATATTTGGACGGAATATAGAAAGCTGATCGACAAGGCACAGTTCGACAACAAGGGTCGAGCGATAGTGAACGTGCGATGGATCGTCGGCGAAGGAGGGGTGATCCCGATGACGACGATCTATCATGTGATCATGCTCAAACGAGACACTAGCGACAGTAGGATCGTAAGGCGACTCAGCCCGGAAGAGGGGCTTGCCTATCTGATGGAGCACGATTTCTGCAACCCCCACCAGCTCGTCAGAGACGAAAGGAAAATGGACATTCGGAAGAGCTTCTACAGGAGACTACTTGAGAACTCAACGGTGCACATGGTGAACACGGTCCAGACACCGCAGGAGTCACAAGAGGCAATAAGGGACATCATCAGGGAATAGACAGTCCATTGTCCTTCCGAAGAGCACGAAAAGAAGAACTACTCTCAAGTCCATCAATAGTGGTAAGTGGGCTATGGACCTCAGACAGATGGTCCACTAGTCGGCTCGATGCTGGGAACCAGGATGCAAGTACTGATAACGATGATGGGGCTGAGCATATGGGGAACATTCAACTCCATCTGGGCAATGATCCGACGGTACGACTACGTCCCGGAGAGAGTGTATATTCTGACGCCGGAGACCGACATCGCCAGGGCCGAGATCGCAGTCAAGATGATCAGGATTCTACTTGAGGAGCATAACACGAAGCCGGACGTGCAATTGGTGAAGATCAAGGGTTATGATGTCAAGGAGGTCGTCACTAGGGTCAGAAATATCGCGGAGGAGGAGAAGGCGAAAGGAAATCAAATCGCTCTTGACGTCACGCCTGGCAGGAAAGCGGTCGTCCTCGGCTCGGTATTCGCTGGTTGGGGACGGAAATCGTTCGACCACATCTTCTATCTCTACCTCGAATCGCTTCTGAACGCGAACAGGCCTCACATCCTAATACCGATGTCCATCCAGCATCCTCATGACATAATCACGGAGGCCGGATGATGGAGCTGGAGGTTGGAAAGGAATTCCTGATGGCGGTCTGCAATGAGGCAATGTTGCATAAGAAAGCGACCTGCACCGTCAGTTCGCCTCTGTTGAACGTCGATCTGCTCAAGATCAACCTCGAACTCGGAGAGATAATCTGGGTAGCGAGAAGGGAAGAATTCGACACAGTGATCTCGGAATTGAGGTTGAAGATTCGGGATTCAGCTCTTCAGAACGATCTCCCCGACTACTCCGATCTCAGAGAGGTGTTCCAAGGCTCAGTCCTCCTTCCAGAGAACATGAGAGACCTCCTCCAGGAAATGAGGGAAATGGAGGAAAGGAAGAACGATCCGTTCAGATATCCGAAACAGAAGTGCTTGGGCATAGACACGAACATAGCATATCGAAGGCTTCTGACAAGGTTGCTTGGCTATGAAGGAGTCAACAGGCCCAAAGAGCTAAGCGCAAGGTGCGTTCAGATACTGCTGCCTTCACTGGTCGAGGAGGAGATATCAGCGAGGGTGGGTAGAAAGTACTCGGGCAGGGATCTGGATGAGCTGAGAAAGGCCATAGGAAATCAGCGTATGATAGGATCACTGATCAACTGTTGCTTCAAGGACGGAAGGAAGGCGCTCAATGCTCAGACAGAGATCAAGATCCTGAAGGAAAGATACAATACCTGGGACGTGAAAGGTGGGGAATATTCAAAGGACAAGGAGGTCAGAGATAAGGAGATCGTAAAGTCTCTGGCGAGCCACGCGGCGAACCAAGAGTTGGAACTCGTCTATGTTACAACAGATGATAAATCGGTTGCGCACGCCGTCGCCTACAAGGTTCGTTCGCTGCATTTGAAGTATCCACTTGACATCCCAGAGAAACTGAAGATTGACCACTGGCTGCTCGTGGAACTGCTGTATGACCTTTCCCTCGTTTTCGCGACGATATCGCTGAAAGGACTGGGCATCACCATAATGGGCGACTGGGCCGGCAAGAGCACGGACGAATACTATAGGGAGAGGCTTAAGCTAGTGATAGACGACAGTTCTTCTCTAAGAGAAATCCTCGAAAGGGACCACCGGATCGTATCACGACTCGAAAGAACTGTAGATCTGAGAAAAATCGTCTAGATCTTGACGTGAACCATGCGAGAGAGATCCAAAACATTGATTCGGATGCGAAGAAAATTAGAGCGCTCTTGATCACGTCTCCGACCCGCTCTTTCTCTCAATTTTGATAATACTGGATTCCCGAACAACATTATTATATTTGACCGACATTGAATATATCACGCAGCTTGGTGCCTGCACCGATGATTCGGAGAGCGGAGGTGCAGAAATGCGACAGGAGGAAGAAGATGAAAGCTGGAAAATTCGGAGCAAGTTTCGTGGCGTGCGCCGTTGTGGCCATGTTGATCGTGCTATCCGCTTCAGCCGGTGGCGTTGCCGCGAAATCCGATAACAGAATCCTCAAAGTGGTCGAGACCCAGGATGTCGATCAGTCAGTCGTGGTGGAACTACCCACTTCGGATGAAGTCGCCGCGTTCATGATGAACAACCCAGAGATAGCGAACATGCTCGTAAACGCTCTGGGATTGGACTGCTTGCAGTCGGCGGCCGGCTTCTTAGACAACATTGGAGCTGTTGTGATCGATCTGGACGGAAAAGCGCATATCAATATGTTCGCCTGGACGGACGGCGAGAGTCTGGACGTCAAGCTTCACTTTGTGTGGCACGGCACGATAGCACTGACGTTCTATGAGAGGACAGTGGATGGATTGGGATCACCTGTCATGAGCATCAACCTTCATATCAAGAACGCTCAGTTGATGACACATGCGACATTCATCGGCACTCCGCCCTATGTGGTGGACGTCATGCTTAATTTTCATGTCGTCGGTGATGCCACAATTGCGGTCGGGGACAGCGTCGCAGAGGGATCGCCAGAGTTCGACATATCCTGCCACGTCCTGATGAAGATATCAGACGGCCAGTTGAAGATGCTCAATATCATGGTGCCTTCCTGGCTCGATGCGCTGCTTGCGGGGATCTGAATCGGGAAACCTTTTCATATCTTACATTTTTCACTTCCGGAACCATGCCCCGACTAGATCTATGAAAATATGATAATGGACTTGAACAAGTCGATTTGTACGACAGCAACAAGGCATGAGTTCCAGGTCATAGGAGTGAGGAGCCCCCGAAGATTAGAATTACGGTGGGGAAGTTGGAGAAGGTCCACGGGGACTCCCCGCTTCAATATGATGCAACGGTTAGAAAAAGGTTTTGAGTATCTGTTAACTTCGAACGAATTTCAATTCAGTGGAAATGATCTGCCAGCATGACAATTCTTCAAGTTTTATTGAAATCACGTTAGATAGTACGTCTTGACATATTTGACCAAGGTCGGGTTTCAGATTATCGCCTCGAACCGCAGGGCTATCACGGCTACTCGAACACGCGAATTCTCTCAGATGTGCATTGCCGCTCTGTCTGATGTGTTTGAACTCCGTATCTCGATTGACTCCATTGGATGGCTGCCATCATCAGGTCGAAACAGTCTAGAATAATTGTCCGCGACTATTTCCCAAAACACTCCACTTGTCACCATGAAAGGAAGAGCATGAGAATGATGTGGGGGCGCTGGGATTTGAACCCAGATCAGCGGGTTTCCACCACGCGGGGAGCGACCCCGCGCGAATTAACGGGTCATCGCTCCAGTTACTCATCACCGGTCAGCAACCCGTCTACAATCACACCCAATTAA
>JBGOWR010000167.1:0-2970 GCA_041478695.1 Thermoplasmata archaeon
ACAAGGTGTCACCGACGAATCTCGCAGCATATATCCTCTCCTCGGGTGCGAGGCCCTCGAGAGAGCCGACGACCTCCAAATTCCCGTTCAGCACGTAGACTGCGTTCGTCTGATCGGTCCAGCTTGTCGTCGTGGCGATCCTTATGTACGAGTCCTTCTCATCGATCGAGAACTGATCAAGCAACCATCCTGCGACGGTCCCACGTGCGGTCGGTTCGATCGATATGCCATCGATGCTGATCTTGTATATTGTCGTGGAGATCCCGCTATCTTCCTTCGAGGCCGCCGCGGTCGCGACACCGGAGACATTTCCGGTCTCAAGGACGATGACGCCACCAGTCCACTTTTGGAATGTCAGGAAGAGAGAATCCTGGGACATGTAGACCGTTGAGGCGTAGCCGGCGACGATCGACAACGAGTTCATCCTTGCCGAGACCAGGTCAAGGGCCAGTATGTTCACGAACGATCCCGCGTCCCCTGACTCGGGATCGTAGTGTATCATGTCGAGCTGCATCTCTACCGATTCCGAACCGTTCCAGACCTTCGGCAAGGTATACTCATTTCCTTCCATCCATACGTAGGATTGGGACACGAGATACACTCTGTCCTCGGTCATTCTCGATGCAAGAGGGTATCCCGAGACACCGTAGGAGTACATGAATGAAGGGGCGGCTGGATCCGTGACGTTGAAGACCGACAGAACCGTGTGAGGAACGGATTGTCTCCAGTAGATCCCGAGTCCAGTGTAGTTCAGGGGATCGTATGGTATCACCTCATCGACGCAGGCTATGATTATCAGTCTGCCCTCCGATATCAGAATTCCGTTTATCCACACCGTGTTGTTCGCGACTTCGTGACCGAGAACGTCGCTTGCCGCGATGACCGACACGTTCCGAAGGTCCTCTGGTGGATAAGCCTTTACGATGGTGACGCGGTCGTACGAGGCTATGTAGAGGAGATCGCCATCGGTCTTGACGATGTCATCTTCGTCTATGCCCTCGACCCTGACGTTTGTATTCGAATGCGGAACGTTCGTCCCTTGGCTTTTTTCGTCGTTTGCACCAGCTAGGGCCATGTATGGGTTATTGTTCCTAGCCCCGTTCGGTACGCCGCCAAGGAATTCGTTCAATTCCGCGTAGCTCGAGAACGCCGGTAGTATGCCCTCAGGGACATGGTGCTGATTGAACATGAGATATGAGACGGTTCCAGTGGTAATTATCGTCAGCGCGACGAGGACGCTAGCTATCGCAACAAATGCCTTGCCCATGATTATCGCCAAATTCCTACCATGTACTCGATATATGAACGTGCTTTCTGCGTTGACTTGCAAGTCAATGCCCGCCCGAGAATTTCGAATAGAATCAGTCTGGAGAGAT
Source organism: Thermoplasmata archaeon (assembly GCA_041478695.1). Lineage (GTDB taxonomy): Archaea > Thermoplasmatota > Thermoplasmata > Methanomassiliicoccales > JACIVX01 > JAJRAG01. The sequence goes on from JBGOWR010000167.1 coordinate 1,377, forward strand.
GGATCGAGGAGCAGAAGAAAAGGACGGATCGCTTTCTCCTATTGAGACATTCGGTGCAAGAATTAGGACCGAGAGAACACGATTAGTGATGCCACTTGCCCTCGTGACTGGAGACGTACTTGACCTTCAAGGTCTCCGCGATTTCTTCGGCAAGCCTCCCTTTGTCGCAACCTTTCTTCAACCCAGAGATCAGCGCCTCGATCGCCGTCCTGACCTCGTCATTGGGCCCGGGGAGGGCGACCAGTAATGTCGGGCCGACCCTTCCGACGCCGATCTTCACTCCTTCCTTCTCATGTCGTCCTGTTCCCTTATGGTACTTTGTTATGTATGGAGCTGCGATCTCACGATCCAGTCGGACCATGGCCTCGATCGTCCGGTCCTTCGATTCGGCTCCCACACCACCTGTTGTGATGACCAGTCCGTATCCACTGTTGATCGCATCGTTCAGCGCAGCGAAGATCACGTCAATATCGTCCCGGAGGACCATCCCGATCTCGGTCGTGAATCCCTCCGATTCCATTCTGTCTTTCAAGTAAGGGGAGTTGGTATCCTTGATCAGACCTCTATGGACCTCGTCACCGGTCGGGAAGACCATGCACCTTCTCTGCACCTTGTCCAGCATCTCTGCGACAATGACCTCGGATCTCTCGATGACCTCTCGCGCCACTTCTTCTTCCAAACTGACAAGCCCAAGTATTCCCTCCGAATGCAAGGTCGTCTCACTTGTTATTCGCACTCCCGGTATCTCTGCCAGTCTCCTGAACATCTCTTTCTTCTTGCCGTAGATATTCTCCGCCTCCACCTCGGACCTGAGTATGTCCAGCGTTATGTGGTCGTCCGAGGCGTCGGTCACGAAGACCTCCTTGCTTTCGAGCTTGAGAATGTCGGAAATGACGGCCGCGATCCTACTGAGATCGGCCTGTTCGAGCCGAATTCCTTTGATCCAGAGCTCTGTCTTACCAAGTAGACTCAGCTTCATTGCTTCGCAACCTCAACGTCGAGTCTGATGTCCAGCATCGGGGCATCGATAATGGCCCTCCCGATGTCCAGTATGTCGACATCCATATCAAGGAAGCGCGGAATGTCCTCTATTTGAATCGAACCTCCAAAGGCGATTTTGACAGTGCCTCTCAGACCCTCTCCCCTCAGAGCCTCAGAAACAAGCTGAAGATCCGAGATGTTCCCGGTGTCGACCATAACGATGTCCGCGCCGCATCCGACTGCCAGGATCGCCTCAATGGAGATCTCGCCGGTCTCTCCTCGTATCTGAACGACCTTTGCCCTGTCATTGAAACGGGCGACCGACCGAAGCGCGGGTGAGATGCCTCCTAACATCCTCACATAATTCTTATCCAAGTAGACGAAGGGCTCGTCCGTTATTCTGACACCCGCTCCCCCGATCATCACCGCCTCCCGTATGTCATCCTTTATCTGATGGGGCACTTTCTTCCAACCACCGGATACTATCTTTATCTTCTTCCCAGACAGGACGACCGCCTTCCTGGCGGCTGTCGCTATGCCTGATGTCTTCGCTATCAACCCTAGCAATGAGTCTTCTGCCAGTGATATGTGCTTCGGCATACCCTCTATGAGA
>JBGOWR010000028.1:0-8118 GCA_041478695.1 Thermoplasmata archaeon
AAAAAGAATATATCTGTAATCGATGTTAAACGGAGGCAGGGAGCGCATGACAAAGACCACAGAGGACCTCATTAGTGAGATCAACGAACTTAGAAACGAACTCAGACAAATGAGAGAGATCGTGAACATGCTCTTCAACATGGTTGTCGAATCCGAGAGCGACGAAGAAGACGACTATGCGACATCGGTCGGCCTTGGAGGAGTCGATCAGCCCAGATTCAACAACTAAGGACGCTCCATCAGTCCATCGCTAGCATCGTATCGGTGGCAATCTATACTCTCAGATTCGGCATTTGGCGATATTCCTTGTCTAGCCTCCGCGTTCTGATCAGATCAAACCGACTCTGTCCAAAGCTGCAAGAAACCTTGTCTCAAGGGACTACGGACCCGAAGCTTATAGGAGGCGAGTCCATTGAGGATTCGAGGAATGATCTACATTGAAGGTCGTCTGTCTGATATCTGGGGGCATCGACTCTCCTGTCGCTGCATATAGAATGGGCAAGAGAGGATCGGACCTCGTTCTACTTCATATGGACAATAGTCTTGAAGGGGATGTCAATCAGATAGAAAAGGCGAAGGATCTGATGCGCACCATTTGTGAGGCGACGGGCAAGGAAGCACGTCTGTACGTGGCTTCGCACAGCAGGAATCAGAGAAAAATCTCGGAAGCCTGTGAAAGGGGCTTCCAATGCGTGCTATGCAAGATGCTTATGCTTCGCGTTGCTAAGCGTCTGTGCATGCTTGAGAGGGCTGACGCGATAGTGACTGGAGAATCCCTTGGTCAGGTCGCTTCCCAAACGTTGCACAATATAATGGTCGAGCAGCATGGCCTCGATTTTCCGGTCCTCAGACCGTTGATTGGCCTGGATAAGATTGAGATAGAAGCGATTGCAAAGGAGATCGGCACGTACGAAATTTCAATCGGGGCGCCAGCTCCATGCAGGTTCGTGCCTGACAAACCGGTTACTATGGCGAGAATCGGCCATGCCGTCGAGGAGTGCGCGAAGTTGGATATGGACGAGATGGTCAGCTACTCTATCGAGAATCGAAAACAGATCGTCTGACCTTAGAAAAACGAGCATTTCTTGCGAAAAGAGGGATCGTAGATCATGGCTTTCGTTACGCGGTCGATGTATTTCGCCTGGACGATCGAAACATAGAGGATGTTGTTGCCGACCGGGATGACGATGTCGGTCTCCTTCGGGGGCTTCATCTCGATTGGAAGAACGACTGGACCATAACAGGAGGTCGAGACCCTGTAGTCCCTGCCTTTCTTCCTTATGAACTCGATGACCTCCTTGTCGACCTCAATCTCCTTCATGTGGTACTGCGGATTGGAAAGGGCGTATATAATCGTGCTTGTAAGCTGACATAAAAAGGAATAGTATATTATCGAGGCCAATTGTTGCTCATTCGTGAGACTAGTCCTGGACACATCTGCCCTATTCTCAATGCGGGATCTTCCGCTTGATGCGGAGATCTACACGACTCCAGGCGTGATATCGGAATTGGAGAGGTACGGAGACAGTAGAGCGAGATACTGGGAGCATGCGCTTAGGACGTCGGATCCAGTTTCCGATTCTTTGAGACTGATCAAGAAAGCGGCCGAGAAGACCGGGGACATATCGAGACTCTCCCAGACAGACCTAGAGGTGTTGGCTCTAGCGAAGGATTTGGGTGCGACGATACTGACCGACGACTACTCAATTCAAAATCTGGCAAGATATCTTGGTATTGAATACAAGGCGGTCGGGCTGGTCGGAATAAAGAGACTGGTAAAATGGAAGCTCAGATGCACTGGATGCGGAAAGATCTGGGAGGAGAGATATCCTGAATGTCCGGTTTGCGGAAGCCCGCTCAGAACCTCGCGGTCGAGGAAATGATCAGGGGGCCGTCCTGACTATTCAGGTCGATGACTGTTCCTTCAAGTGCTCTTGCGGAGTCTCTCCAAGAAAATTGTCTCATCATACGAGAGAAAAGTATGCATCGAATCGAATGGTGCGGTCCGCAGCTCGTGCGAATTCTCGCACGCCCAATATTCCCATGATCTTGAAGTTGAAGTTTCCGATTTGATCTGAGTCGTGCCTCTTCGACCGCCATTTGTTCGCCACATTAGGCACAGTAATATACAAAACACTAGAAATAGCTTTCTATTCTAGACGTTATTAACAGTATTCTTCACCTAGGTTAGACACACGACTTATCGGAACACGGTTCATGTGTTCGTGGTCTAGTCGCATCACCGATTTCAGGTGAACACGGACTTGCATCTGATGATGTTTCCCATACGCCTTTCGCCGAGAAATCCCATCGCTGCACCAAGACGCCACTGGCTACCGAAACAAAGCGAGGCGAGCGCCTTCGTTCTCACCGCGGTGCGAAGAGGTTTCTCAACCTGACCGCGCCACAGCTTGTCGTAGATGTCGATAGATGTTCCTCTCAACACCTTGGCTGCTGCGACCTCACCAGCCAGCTTGCCACATATGATTGCGATCGGTATTCCCCCACCATTCACGGCCATGACATGTCCGGCCGAGTCGCCGACAAGCATTCCATTCTTTGCCGTGGTTCTCGACAAGGGACCGGACATTGGCACATATTTCCCCGTTGGCTTACTGGTCACGAAGTTTCTATTATCCACGAATCGCTTGAAATAATCACCGACCTTCTCTCTCGCGAACCTCATAGATACGCCGACGCCCACATTCGCTCCGCCTCTCTTTGGTAGGATCCATGCGTATCCTCCAGGGGCCATGCCTCCAAAATACATCTCGGGGATTGGCTCAAACTCCCCTTTTGTTTGCGCGGTGAGTGCGGGACAGAGACCCTTGTTCCGAGGCAGACCTAGTGATGATGCTACTCTTGACAACGGGCCATCCGCTCCAATGACGACCTTTGTCCGAATCCGACCTGCAGAAGTGACGACCTCCTCACCATCGAGGGATAAGAATGTGCAGCCTGTGATGATCCTTGCCCCCACTTTACGCGCCTTTGAGGCCAAGTACTGGTCAAAACAATCCCGATCGGTCGTGAATCCGTCAAATTGAATTTCGAAGGACCGCAACTTCGGATCGTAAATCCTCATCACGTCGGACCTAATTGAAGTCAGACTCGACGGGAAGTCAAAGAGCGAATCCACTTCGGCAGCTCTTGGAACGATTTTCTTGATCTCTTCGATCGACGGAAGGAACTCCCCGCAAGCCACGGGCACACCAATCTCTTGCTTGCGCTCAATGATCAGAACGTCTATCCCATTCAGTGCCGCATGCTCGGCTGCAGTGCAACCAGCGGGTCCGGCCCCAACGACCACCACATCGGCACTCCTAGCATCTTCGGTCATGTCCGCGTCCTCGAATCTCACTGTCCATCAGGAATCCCTATGCACGACTACCTTTGCAAGCGCTCGAAGAGAGTCCTTGTAGACTGATCGAGGAACAGACCCTAGACATCCCATCGCCTTCTCCGAGAATTCCTGAGCATACTTCCTGGCAGAATCGAGCGCATTCGATTTCGACAGGAGGAGAAGAGCTTCTTCCAGATCATTGAGATTCTTCCTTTTCTTCTTGAATAGTGTCGATATCCGCTTGCCTTTTGCGCCGCCGTTCATTGCAAGAATCAAGGGCAAGGTGGGTGTCCCATCCAGGAAGTCCATTCCTTTTGGTTTACCAAGGGTTGCCTCACTGCCGACGATGTCTAGTATGTCATCCGTGATCTGAAATGCGAGTCCCAAATTTAGGCCATAGCGGCCCAAGTCATCAATCTGCAGGGACGACCCTCCCCCGAGAAACGCTCCAACCTTCGCACCAGCCTCGAAGGGCCTGGCGGTCTTGCCCTCGATGATTTTCAAATAGCTATCGATCGAAGTCTCTGGGTCGTTGGCGTATTGCCATTGGAGTATCTCACTCTCTGCCATGTTCGTGCATGCGTCCGCAAGGTAGTTGACGACCGTGGGGTCCTGCGGACCTCCAAGCTGGAACCCCTTAACGAAAAGAAAGTCACCGGTGACCAATGCCTTCTGGATTCCGAATTGCCTGTGGGCGGATTCCCTTCCCCTCCTGGTCCTTCCGCCGTCGTTTATGTCATCATGGATGAGGGTGGCACTGTGTATGAGTTCGAACGCTGCGGCCATGTCGACTATCTTCGATGTATCTGACCCTCCAACTGCTTTATGAGCAAGCAGGACGACGCCCGGACGGAGCCGTTTTCCACCAGAGGAGATGACATGCAATGATATCTCGGTAAGAAGACGCTCCTGGGAGACGACGCTCCTCTGTATCTCCTCCTCGACCTTGTTCAACTCTTCGGTGATCGGCTCATCCCAGCGAGTCGACATGGGTTTTTCGTATTGTTGATTCTGTACTTAACCATTGTTCCCTTCATTTCCTGGCCGTTGGGACAGTTGGAAAATCGAGGAAACATAGAAATCCTGGATGGACGGAATGGATCGAGATGTCCAGCGATCTCCGCATGGTATCTCTGATAAATTTATATTGCAGTTGCTCAAATAACTGAGTGATTCCCATGCAAGGTAAGGCAAGAGTACGAGACTTCGTCGAGCGAGATCCCCCCACCGTCGACTACGGCGCCAATCTTGAAGATGTCATCAAGGTGATGTTGAGCAAAGGCAAGACCGGGATAGTAGTCAGGGAGGGTGGAGAGGTCATAGGCGTCATCACCTCCACAGATGTGACCAGGATCATCGTTCAGGGCAGGAACCCTGCTGACGTCAAGGTCAGGGAGTTCATGACGGCTTGCACCTTGGTAGGTCAGAACCCATGCATTCAGATAAAGGAGGACGGTTTCGTTCTCGATGCTCTCAGGCTGATGCTCATCGGTGGAGTCAGCAGGGTGCTCGTCGTCGATTCCAAAGGCGAGTTCGTCGGAACCATTTCGTTCCTCGATGCTTTGAAGGCATGGAGATCCATCGAAAGCGATAAGGCCTAGGGACTTCCATAGATCACGGGAAGAACGCTCTGGCGGCTGCATTGCATGCGTCTATGACAGGCACAGGGTACAGACCGATCACGATCGTGGCGATGACGGTGATCAGCACCGCCGCGACCATGGTATTCGGCAGTCTTGTCCTCTCGGTCGGCCCCTTGTCGACGTAAATGTATTTTATGACACGGACATAGTAGAAAAGTGACAGAGCACTGTTAAGTACACCAGCCACCGCCAACCAGATCATCCAGTTATCTGCTGGCATGATCGACGCATCGACGGCGCTCGAAAACAAAACGAACTTACTCCAGAACCCTGCAAGTGGAGGAATGCCAGCAAGGGAAAAGAGAAGCACGGTCATGGAGAACGCCATGAGAGGCGACCTCTTTGCCAAACCCTTGTAGTCCGAGAGGGTCTCCCCTATCGCGACGGTAGAGAGTGTCGCGACAATGATGAACGCCCCTCCTTTCATGAAGGCATGTGTGATTATGTGGAAAATCCCGCCAGCAAGCGCATATTCGGTCCCGATCGGCAGGACCATGAGTATGTAACCGGCCTGAGCGATACTCGAATATGCAAGCATCCTCTTGATATTGGTCTGCGAGATTGCGATGAGATTCCCGATGACCATAGTCGCCACGGATATGATGGCGATCACCAACTGCCACTCGACCCTTATGGCGATCAGACCGATGAGGAATATCTTGAAAAGTGCGACAAAACCCATCTTCTTCGAGCTCGCAGCGAGCAACGAGGTCACTGTGGTGGGAGCGCCTTCGTATACGTCGGGGGCCCACATGTGAAAAGGTACTATTGCGACCTTGAAACCAAATCCCGCGATCAAGAGAGCAAGAGCAAGCAACACCACTGGATCCATGCCGGCCATTCCACCGACCAACGCACCAATGTCGGTGAACATGGTGCTCCCGGTCAGACCGTAGAGGAGAGAAATGCCGTAGAGCGAAATCGCAGAGGATATCGCTCCGATGATGAAGTACTTGGTCGCTGCTTCGGCGCCTTTCTTGTCCCTCTTCCTGAACCCCACAAGGGCGTAAGTCGAAAGGCTGGCGAGCTCGAGACCGATGAATAGAGTTATCAGATCAAGGGATGAAGCCACGATCATCATGCCGGCTGTCGCCATCATTATCAGGGTGTGGTACTCCGCGATGTGCCTTTCGCCCTGAACATATTTGTAGGAGGCCAGAATGACGTAGAATGCGACGATGAGAAAAATCAGCTGAAAGAGCGCGGAGAACGCATCCAGTCGGAGAAGACCCCCCTCGAGAGTGTCCGCCTGGGCTCCGTCGAACAGGAACTGGACAACAATACCCATCGAGGCCGCGATGCCGACCAACGATACAGTTGATAGGATCTTGTGGGATTTGGTAGCGTAATAGATGGCCGGTATCGCGATCGCGACGACGATCATCACCAGCTCGGGGTATATCGCGCTCAGACCTGCCATCTAGACCACCCCCAGGATGCCAGAAATTATCCCCGCGGACGGTCTTATGAAGTCGAAACCTAGGCTCGGGAGCATCCCGAATAGGATTATCAGCAGCACGAGAATCACCAGCGGGACCGTCTCGTACCAATTGACATCGTGTATGTGACTGGTATCGATCTTCTCGGTCAGTGGACCGAACATCGATCTTTGAAGGGCCCATAAGAAGTAGCCAGCGGTTATTGCGACGCTAGCGATCGGGAGCAACAAGATCCAAGTGTACGCGTCGAACGTGGCGATGAATACCGAGAACTCGGCAATGAACCCTACCATTCCCGGAAGGCCCAGTGATGCCAGGAAACCGATTGTCATGAATGTGGTGGCGATCGGCATCTTCGACGCCAGACCGCCCAACAAGGATATCTCCCTTGTTCCGGTCTTGTGCTGGACCACGCCGCACATCATGAACAAGACCGCGGTTATCAACCCATGAGCGAACATCTGGAACACTGCCGCGGCGATGCCCAGCTCACTACCTGTTGAAATGCCAAGGAGAACTATGCCCATGTGACTGATCGATGAGAAAGCGACCATTTTCTTGAGGTCCTTCTGCGCGAGACACACGATCGCCCCGTAAAGAATGGAAATGATCGCTATGGCCAACATCAGTGGCATCAGCAACGAAGCGCCATCAGGCAAGGTCGGCAAGGCGACCCTTATGATACCATAAGCGCCCATCTTCAGCAATAGTCCGGCCAGCAGAACGCTACCGGCGGTAGGAGCTTCTACATGTGCATCGGGAAGCCAGGTGTGGAAAGGCACGATCGGCATCTTGACACCGAAGGCGAAGAACAACGAGCCGAAGGCGACCACCTGGAAGGTCTGGCCGAACCCGCCGCTGACGCTTGCGATGTCAATCATGCTGAACGACGCGTACCCGAGCAATGGTTTCGCCTCGAAATACAACGCCATTATCGTGATGAGCATGGCAAGGCTCGCCACGTGAGTGTAGATGAAGAACTTGATCGACGCATAATCTCTTCTCGGACCGCCCCAAATGGCGATCAAGAAGTACATCGGAATCAGGACAACCTCCCAGAAGACGTAAAAGAGGAAATAATCCAGGGAAGTGAACACACCCAGGACCCCGACATCAAGAATGAGCATCAGTCCCATGTACTCCTTCGTCCTGTGCTCAACGTCCCAGGAGAAAAGGATGGCTAAGAAGCAGAGCAGGGTTGTCAGGAACACCATCAGTATGCTGATCCCATCGACTCCGAGGGAGTACGATATCCCGAGCCCGGGTATCCATTCGTACCGTTCACTGAACTGGTAGGTGCCGATATCCAAGGAGAAGCTCGCAAGCAGGACGAATGAAAGAACGAGAGGAATCGCAGAGAAGGTGAGCGCCGTGACTTTGGTGGCCTTCGCGTTCTTGCCCGTGAGGAATACGATTACGGCCCCGATGAGAGGAATGAGTATGATCAACGATAGAATCGGCACATTCTCTAGCATGGTCTCACCTCAATCCTCCCAGCAGATACAAGAGAACAAGAATTACCGATATCCCTGCTATTATGACCGTCGCATAGCTCTGAGCACGTCCCGTCTGCATCCTGCGGATGTAATCTCCTGTCCTCGTGATGATGAGGCTTATTCCATTCACGATCCCATCGATTACCTTCAGGTCGAACCAGTCTACGACCCTGGAGAAGCCGTACACAACCTTCTCG
>JBGOWR010000137.1:0-3509 GCA_041478695.1 Thermoplasmata archaeon
GGCCTTTTGAGCGATCGTTCTCGCCGCGGTCTGGCGGCTTCTCGGCAGGGAGATCGCGTACTGATTGTTCTGGCATACGAACACGGTCGGGGTCTTGAATACGCCGGCGAAGTTCAGTCCTTCGTTGAAATCACCTTCGGACGTCCCTCCGTCGCCGAAGTAGACGACCGTCGCAGACGCTTCTTTTCTGAGCTTGGATGCATATGAGAGGCCCACTGCATGAGGTATCTGAGAGGAGACTGGTACGGCCGACGGCGTGACTCTTACGTTCTCAGGGTAGTTGCTACCTTCCTCGTTCCCCATCCAATATAGATAAGCGCGCCAAATCGGAACACCTCTCCACAAGAGGGCGGCAAGCTCTCTGAAGGCCCACACGAGCCAGTCTTTGTCCGTCATCGCCAGCGCGGGTCCTAGCTGGCTCGCTTCTTGGCCCTTGCTAGGTGGATAGGCTCCCAATTTGCCTTGACGCTGCAGTTTCACTGCCTTCTCGTCCGCGGTCCTTGCCAGGACCATTGTCTTGTATGCTCTTATCAGCAAATCATCCGGGATGTCTGGGTCAAGAATCTCGTCGACATTTCCGTCCTTGTCTAGTATCTGCAGCATTCTCCCCCTCAGGGGATCGTACTCATCGGTCAGCATGCCATCACTCTCCTCCTTTCTGCAAATCAACGAACTCGAACGCTCTGTAAGAGCTTCTCACGAATGGACCCGCCGCAACGTGTCTGAAACCGAGTGCAAGCGCCTCTATTCTCAGGTCCTCAAAATCTTCAGGACTCACAAATTCCCTGACCTCGATGTTCGTATCCTTCGGCCTTAGATATTGACCCAGAGTCAGTATGTCGACACCCACATTGCGAATGTCTTTCATCGTTTCAAAGACTTCTTTTCGACTCTCTCCCAGACCAAGCATTAGCGAGCTCTTGGTGAATATCTTACTGTCTATCTCCTTGATCGTCTCTAACACTCTCAGAGATTGATCATAATCCGCCTTCGGACCCCTTGTCTCAAGCTGCAACCTCCTGACCGTCTCGAGATTATGACCTATCACGCAAGGCTTCGACCTGACGATCGTCGTGATCGAATCTTCGCAGCCTTGAAAGTCCGGGATCAGAAGCTCGGTCTTAGTGTATGGGTTCTCCAACTGGATCTGCCGAACCACATTCGAAAAGTGTCCAGCACCGAAGTCCCATAGATCATCCCTGGTAACGGAAGTTATCACCACGTAGTTCAGGCCGAGTCTACTGACAGCTCTTGCGATCCGCGAAGGCTCCTCATCGTCGACTTCTTCTCCGATGCGATTGCTCGGGACCGCGCAGAATCGGCAGCTCCTTGTGCAGATCCTACCTAGAATCAGGAAGGTAGCGCTGTGAGAACTCCAACACTCGGATATGTTCGGGCAGTGAGATGCGTCACAGACCGTGCTGACCCCCTCTTCTTTGAGCACGCTACGTACCTGGGAGAAACGTTCGGTATTCGACGCTCTGATCTTCAACCATGATGGCTTCTCCAGATGCTCTCTCGCTGGTTCTGGCGTCGCATTCATAGCAGATGTCGTCGTAGTATTGGACCATAAGACTTAACTAGTTTTTCGCAGGAAGCCATCTAAGAAAAAGGATTATTAAGAGGTTTACTTCACTTTTGCAAGGAACTCGTCGTGCGTCAGGACCTCACCGATCAACGGGAAGAACTTCTCCTCTACGTACTTCTGTTCCTCTCCGGACATAGCCGCGGTACAGTCCTTCAGCAGGAATACCTTGAATCCTCTGTCGTATGCCGCTCTTGCGCTGCCTTCGACGCAGACGTTTGTCAGGAAGCCTGCGAACGCCACGTTCTTTATGCAGTTGACCCTCAGCAGGAAATCGATGTTGCTCGAGCCGAACGCATCAAGGGTTCTCTTCCCTTCGACCACAATGTCCTGCTTTGTGGGTTTCAACTCGTCGACGATCGCCCCGCCCCAAGTGCCTTTCTTGAACGCACTTGCTTTTGCAGCGTTCACGTGAATCGGGCCCAAGAGACCCTCACAGCCCGCGTCTCTGTAGTCTTCTTCGAAAAGGATAGGGACTATAAGGGTGAGGACCTTGCCTCTCGCCTTCTTTATGCAGTCAGCTGCGTTCTTGATCGTCCCTTGCTTTGCGATCTGGTCCTTCACCGCTCCATACAGACCTCCACCTTCCTTGGCGAAGTCGTTCTGGAACTCGATGAAGACTATCGCCGTCTCACTTGCCTTTAGATCCTTCATAAAAACCCCCTATGACCGCAATAGGACCGCAAACCATTTTAAACATTGCTAGGCTCGAGAAAGGTCCAGTTCAGCAGATAATGAAACATACTCGATCTACTAGCCAGGAGGAGGGTTTCGAATAGTTATAAATAGCTCAATGGCTTAATCGGGGATGCTAGGCTTGACCGGGACGTTCGGCGTGTCCTTGTACACCGAAATCGTCGATAGCGGGGGTGACAGCTGGAGACGTCGCAAACGGGGCGGTGAAGGCCCCTTCGTCGACAATGAGGTTCTGTCCTTCGGGGCCGGTGGCAGCATCGTGGTGCCGCTGGAGGGCGGTGCCCCTTGCTCTGATCATGGGGAAAGGGTCAGGCCCTGACGGGAGCAGCCTAACCGTGGACTACCGACGCTCGAAGGGTCACGGGGCTGAGAAGGCGACGGGATAACCTTCATCGGACCGAGCGGCAACTCCTGCGGCCTAGCACTCCCCACTCACTCTTGCGGATCAGTCAGATCAGGGGAGGTCGGTCTGCAACCGGAGATGGTGTCCTTCTCGAAGTCGAAGAGCACGGCCTCTTGCTTCCCACTGGTTATGATGAATTCATGCGAATTCTGAATCTTGCCGACGATCGCACCGGTGACCCCGACATCCGCAAACATCTCAATGATTCTCTTGGAATTCCTGGGTTTGCACGTCAGGACAAATCCGCATCCTTGATAGGCCTTTAGCCACTGATCCAGGTCCTGTCCCTCGGGGCGAGGTATGTCATCGAGATCTACGACCGCCCCCTTTCCACTGGTTTCGAGCAGCATGCCCAGGCTTCCCAATGATCCTGGGTTACTGATGTCCTTCCCAGAACCGACAAGATGCCGTTTGCCGATATCGTTCATCGCGAGTATCTGCTTCCGGACGATCTCCTTGCCCTTCTTCGTGGTCGTGTCCCAAGCGTATGGCAGACCATCTGGATAGAATCCTTCGATGTCGATGGCGAATATGACATTCTCGCCAGCACATGCCGTGTGGCTGTAGATCACCTCGTCCTTCTTAGCAGTCCCGAGAATGGCAACATCGATTGCGTGGTAGTCGCAGTCGGGATGTGTGTGCCCTCCCACGATGGGGACTCCGAATTTCCTGACGGCTGACTCCACCCCTTTCATCACCAGCGCGCATATCTTCTCGTCTTTCATGGAGATGACATCTACCATCGCGAGCGGTATCCCACCCATTGCTGAGATGTCGTTTATGTTCACAAGCACTGAGAAGTAGCCAGCATAGTATGGATTCGCC
>JBGOWR010000183.1:0-2793 GCA_041478695.1 Thermoplasmata archaeon
ATCCTCCTGTCGCGAGTATCGTTGAGCGAGAAGCTATCGGGAACGCGTTTCCGTTCTTGTCAGAATTGAGAGTCCCGATACATCTGTCGCGTTCCAGGACAAGTGATTCTGTCACGCAGCGCTCGAAAAGCACAACTCCCAGCTCCGCGAGGACCTTCCTCATGTGTTGTGCAAGCTCGACACCGGGGAACATCAGTCTCTGCCTTCTCAGTGTTATGCCCGAGGGTCTCGTTTCGTATGCCATCCCGACCTCGTTCAGAAATTCCGGAACGGTCTTACCGTTCGTAACCAGAATGCGAACGAGTCGTTCGTCGTTTACGTTGCGTCCGATGTCGATCGTCGCCTTTAGCAATTCCTCTTCCCTCAGTCCCTCAGTCGGATGAGTGAAGATGCCCGCAGACATACTGGTGGCGGAAGCCTTTCCAACTCCGCCTTTGCCCGTAAGGCAGACGCTTGCGCCAGCCTTCGCCGCTTCATACGCTCCCGACATGCCAGCGAGTCCGCTTCCAACAATACATACATCGAAGCGCTCCATGGGCCTATCCTCTTCCTCTAGTAGTCTCTTTGATGCGATATCTATCTTTCCCGTTGAAGGGTCACTGCCTTCGTTCTTGATGGCCGCTCTTCTCACGGAACGTTCAGGCTGTCTCTGACACATCTCAAAAATTCATATCAGATGCGTCAAACAGACAGTCTTCTTGATTTAGAATCCTCTTACATTCTCGTCACAAAGTTCGCTTTGCGATTGGTCTAGAAGGAATTATATTAGTTGAGACTCGTCAATCGTTTCGGGGCTAGAGAATGTCCTTTCACAATGAGATCACTTTTGAGAAAGCGGCTAGAGCCGGAAAAGTCGAAGGGGTCCATTCGCGTTTTGAGAACGCCTATGCGGATGTATTGGAGACAGCGGGACGGTCTTATCCCAACGTCATCGGCGGAAAGGAACGAGTAGCAGCGCAAGAGTTCGAGGACCGGTGCCCAAGTGACTCCTCTATCATGGTAGGGAGATTCCAGAAAGGAACGAGAGAGGACGTCAATGATGCCGTGGTGGCAGCGGAGAGGGCGTTCCTCGAATGGTCTGGAATCGACTACCGGGAACGAGTGAAGCTCTTCGGAAGGGCGGCAGTCGTGATGCGGAAGGAGAAGTTCCATCTCGCGGCCGCGATCACCCTGGACAACGGAAAGAACAGATACGAGGCTATGGCGGATGTGGACGAGTCCATCGATTTCATAGAATTCTACAGATGGCAGATGGAGAAGAACGAAGGTTTCACAAGGGAGATGCGTTCCCCTTATCCAGAGGAGAAGGTGGAGAGCGTGCTGAGACCCTACGGGGTCTGGGCGGTCATATGTCCTTTCAATTTCCCGGCGGCGATCACGACAGGTATGGCTACAGGTGCGCTGATTGCTGGAAACACCGTCGTGCTGAAACCATCAAGTCCGGTGCCTCTTCCGGTCTATCTTGTTTATGACATATTCAAGCGGGCGGGTCTTCCCGACGGGGTCTTGAACTTCGTCGCTGGCCCTGGAACGGAGGTCGGAGAGGCTCTGATCAACCACAAGAAGATCGGAGGGGTCGTTTTCACTGGTTCGAAGGAGATAGGATACGGGATCATCAGGCAGACTGGTCGGGATTACCCTATACCAGTAATTGCGGAGATGGGAGGGAAGAACCCGATCATTGTCACATCGAAGGCCAATGTGGAGGACGCAGTCTCAGGTGTCGTGAGTTCTGCATTCGGCTTCGGCGGGCAGAAGTGCAGCGCATGTTCAAGGGTATATGTCCAGAGCTCCATATACGATGATTTCAAAGGCAAGATCCTGGAAAGGACCAAGGAATTGAGCATAGGCGATCCTTCCAAAAGGGAGGTTTTCATGGGTCCGGTCGTTACCGAGAAAGCCGCTGACGACTTCGAACGCTATGTGAGAATGGCAAAGAAGGATGGAAGGATATTGGTCGGTGGCTCGCGACTCGTTGAAGGCGCTCTTGGAAGGGGGCACTACGTCTCTCCGACCATTGTGGAAGACCTCCCTCGTGATCACTACTTGATCAAGAACGAGCTCTTCGTGCCGATTCTATGTCTTCAGAGGACTGATGACCTCAAAGAAGCACTCAGAGAAGCGAACGATGTGGAGTTCGGTCTTACAGCCGGCGTATTCAGTCGGGACAAGGATGAAGTCGAGTACTTCTTCGACAACATCGAGGCCGGTGTCACCTATTCGAACAGGATGCGTGGAGGGTCGACTGGTGCGATGGTCGGAGGACAAGCGTTCGGCGGCTGGAAAGCGAGTGGATCGAGCGGCAAGGGCGCCGGTGGAGCGTACTATCTCTTACAATTCATGAGAGAACAGAGTCGGACACGCCTCTGACATTTGGGAATCGACGGTCGTCAATCGAGAGGCAGATCATTGACCAGGGTCACGATGTCATCTTGTACTGAAAATGTTCGACGTGAAACCCTCTTATACAATCCGTACCATACAGTAGAATGCAGGGATGGCGATGGGTGGAAAAGTCGGGGCGCTGATGGTGCTTTTCGTCTTGCTTTCCAGTCCGATGCTAGTTCTCCCCTTCGCTCCGACCGCCGGAGCAGCCGTTTTCGAGGAGAGCGTCCCCGTCAACGGACATGAGCCTGGGATTCAGAAGTCTCCCAGGATCGCTGTCGATCTCAAGGCCAACATATCGGTCGTCTGGGAGGATCTTCACGAAGGTCGCATGATCTTCTACGGCAGATCCGACGATGGCGGGGCGACCTTCATGCAGAAAGTGAGAGTGGACGACGTCGTTGACGC
>JBGOWR010000180.1:0-2816 GCA_041478695.1 Thermoplasmata archaeon
ACTGCATCTCCGACACCCATGAACATCGCTTCCCTTTCTTTACTGTTCGCCGTGATGTCCTTTTCTTTCAGACTAGACATAGAGAATCCGCGGCTTTTTGGAACAACGAATAGCACGGGCAGATTCAGAGGTGCCACTCCTCCGGCGAGTGTGACCATGTGCTTTGTCCAGTAAACTGAGATTGCGTCGTACAGTGCAAGAATGACGAGAAGCACGATCGCCGGGAATATCCCGAGCGACATTCCAAGCACGACCGTCACGCCAATTGCCGCAAGAAATGCGACCAAATCGATCGTGTACCATTCCGGCCTAATGAGAACGGCACCCATCAGCAGAGCGCTTATCGTTATCGAGATGACGAAATCTATGAGAATATCTTGGACGACGGCATACATGATTGGCAGAAAGACGAAGACGAGCGTGATAGCCATTGCACCCATGAAAATACCTCTTAGCATGCTCTTTCTGCCAAACTTGATCAGAACTAGGACGACAATTGTGATGGTTATGATCATAATGAAGTAGATCACTGGGTTGATCGGGTTGTTGACGTCCTCGAATGCCCTGTAGTCCGAGGGGAACACAGGAACGAGAAGGAGTGCTATGAGCTGCACCGAGACGAAAATCATCAGCATTGCTATGATGGAAGGAATCCTTTTCACATCTGAAAGCCACGTTCCTTCCACTAAATAACCATATCTGACCAGCTTTCAACGGGATTTCGTTTTCACTTTGAGCTTTCCCGGAGTCAGCTTCAAATACAACCCCTCGCACTTGTGGTGGTTCGATGAGTCCGTTCGACAAGATTGGCGTGTATGGGGCATCCGGAAGATTCCCAGACTTGCTGTCAAAGACAAAGGATCTAGCAGATGTCTTCGAGGTCGTGAAGGAGGCGGTCAGGGTCAAGCTCGGCGTTTCCAGAGCGGGTCTGATGTTGGGCCTGGCGGAGCTGGGCGGAGATGGCTCCTCTTTCATAGGAGGCATGTACCCAGTAGCTTCGAACATAATCATTGTCAATAAAGGACCTCTGGAAAGGGTGCGGGCCTCTTCCCCGGAAATGTACAAGGCATATGTGTTTCACATATTGCTGCACGAGTACGTTCACAGTGTCGGTTATGTGGATGAAGGACAGGCAAGGAGAGCTACCCTGGAAATAAGCTCGGGTCTTTTCGGAAAGGACCATCTTGTGACGAAACTCGCAGAGGATATAAGGGAGTTCCTGCCGATGTTTACCTACCCAATTCCACGTCCGATGCCAGAGGATCTGCGACTGGAGCTCGTGAAGAACTTCGACCGGTCCAACGTGAACTACATCCTATAGGAGTCGCGAAAATCATCGACTCGGCTGCTCGGTCGAGACTGTGGCGAATGCGACGTTACCAGTGACCTTGTTGATCTTGATTTTTGTTCTGGTGCCTTTGGCCGTCCCGGGAACATAGATGATGTACCTGTCCATCCTGGCTACGCCATCCCCCTTTCTTCCGACATCCTCAATCATGACTTCGTAGATGTTGCCTTCGACGAGCCCCTCCCTTTCCTGGGTCCGTGGGGCCTTCCTCACGTTCACCGGTCTGTGCGCGCCGCAGGCCTCGCACTCGAGGATCATGACTCTTCCTTCCTTCACTATCTTCGTATCAGGTCTTCCACATTCCGAACACAGCACGAATGTCTCTGTGTAGTTCTGTATCCTTTCTTCAATCTGGCTCTGGGAAAGTTTAGCCTTAAAGACGGCTCTCCGACCCTCCAGATATCCTGGAGCGCCAAGTTCCCTGAGCAGGAACTGCAACAAGTGAGCAGGATCTCTCCTTAACGCGTCCACTATGTCCCCATAGTTTCTGATAGTCGTTGTCTTTCCCTCTTGAAAGACATCGGGCTCTGGCACCGTGAACCGCTCATGTTTCTCGATCGTCTGGGGGAGCTTCTCCTTCGCCCTTCCAAGAAGTGCAAGGTACTCGTCATCGGGCATAGTGTATCTGACCACTCAAATGACTGCCTCGATATAAACATTGCTAGCCATCCGTTTGCTCTGGACAGCAATCCTCACGCATCTCCAGATCAGTTCCTGGGTCGGTGTGAAGTATATCGATGATTGATTCAGCTCGATGCTCCGAACTTGCGTTCGATCGCAGCATCTACGAGTCCAAGATGCAGCGGTGATGGCTTGCCAGGTCTGGATTTGAACTCAGGGTGGAACTGTGATGCGACGAAATAAGGATGCCCTTGGAGCTCTGCGATCTCCATTCTGAGACCATCCGGAGACTTGCCCGTGAACTTCCAGCCCGCATCCTCGAGCCTCTCTATGTACCTCGGGTTGACCTCGTACCTATGTCTGTGCCTCTCCATGATGAGGGTCTTTCCGTACAGATCATGGGCTTTTGACCCCTCGGTCACAACGACTGGCTGACCTCCGAGTCTCATGGTCGCACCCTTCTTCTTCACTTCTCTTTGCTCAGGAAGCAGGTCAACCACCGGGTCGCACGTCTCTGGATCGAACTCGGTGCTATGCGCAGTCTCGAGACCGATGACATCTCTCGCGATCTCGATCGTTGATATCTGGAATCCCAGGCATATTCCTAAGAACGGTACCCTGTTCTCTCTTGCGTACCTCGCTGCGAGCATCTTCCCTAGGATCCCCCTATTTCCGAACCCCCCAGGTATCAATATACCGTCAGCCTGCTCAAGTTCTTCCGTCACACCATGTTCCTGGATTATCTCAGAGTCGACAAAACAGAGGTCCACCTTCGTGTCCTTCTCCGCACCCGAATGATGGAAAGCCTCCAGATGGCTTATGTAGGAGTCTGCCAGATGGGTGTACT
>JBGOWR010000143.1:0-3356 GCA_041478695.1 Thermoplasmata archaeon
CCCGGAGCAGGAGGAAATCGAGGGCAAGAGAATCCCGCTCCGCGATGTCGTTTACAGATACAAAGCAGAGGAGACCCCCACCAGTGAGGAGATCGAAGGGGCTCTTGCCCTCGCTAACGTCCTCCAGGATAAGGCGGAGGGACTTGAGAACGTCATAAGGACCGAAGACATGTCCAGATCGAGGGCAAAGGAGCTTGAGGAGCATGTGAGAGGACTCCTGAAGGCTTCCGACGCCTTAAGGCATCTCAGGGGCGACGCACTGGAGATCAAGGCGAGAGCGCTCGATTCCAAGGTCGCGGATGAACGACGTTGGCTGGAATTTGTGAGAAGGATAAGATGATCCGCTCAGGATCGCTCCGATCTGCACTATCCTTCAGAATACACCTACTTTTCGGAAGAATTAAATAATATTCTTCCGTTGTCCTCAGAAAGAATACGAAAAATGAATATCAATGAAGGAAAGGAGGAACATAATGATTGATCATTTGGACGAAAGGATCATAGAGATCCTGAGGAAGGACTCCAGGAGACCATTCGTGGATATTGCCAACCAGCTGAAAGTATCGGAGGGAACAATAAGAAGCAGGGTGAGGAAGCTCATCGACGACAACGTGATCCAGTCGTTCACTATCAAAACGACTGGAAAGAATGTCAAGGCAATAATCGAGATAAAGATCGACGTGAACGTGAACACCGCCGAAGTAGCTGGTGAAATTTCGAAATACGAAGGCGTATCGGACGTGTTCGAGGTCACTGGCGACGAGGACATTATTGCCATCATTGATGTGAACTCCTCCCCTCAATTGAACGATATCATCGAGAAGATACGAAGATTCGACAACGTCCAGTCCACGAAGACCAGACTCATATTGAAGGAACATGTTGGAGGAGAATAGATGTTCAAGGGATGTGCGACCGCCCTGATAACCCCGTTCACAAAGGACGGGAAGATCGATGAGCAGGGGCTTAGGGAGCTCGTCGACTTCCAAGAGAGCCAGGGAGTGAAGGTGATAGTCCCGTGCGGAACGACAGGCGAATCAGCCACACTGACCCACGAGGAGCATCTCAAGGTGATCGAGACAGTGGTCGATCAGATGAAGAAGGGAAAGGTCATCGCGGGAGCGGGCAGCAATGCAACGCACGAGGCGGTCAAACTCAGCAGGGGAGCGCAGGACCGAGGTGCGGTCGGCATACTCTCGATCTCACCTTACTACAACAAACCGACCCAGAGGGGGATATTTGAGCACTATGAGAAAGTGGCCGGATCGATCGACGTTCCGCTCATCATCTACAATGTTCCAGGAAGGACCAGCTCGAACATCGAGGTCTCCACGGTCCTGAAATTGGCCAAGGTGCCGAACATCGTCGGTATCAAGGAGGCAAGTGGGAACATCGTTCAGATCATGAGCCTCCTCGCACAAGCGCCGAAGGAGTTCAACGTCTTCTCCGGAGACGATGCCTTGACCTTCCCGATGATGACGATGGGAGCGAGGGGCGTCATATCCGTCGCGTCGAACGTTGCCCCAAAGATGGTCAAGACGATGGTGGACCGGCTGTTGTCCGATGAACTGGAGCAGGCGCGGAGGCTTCATTTCCGTCTTCTTCCGCTATTCAAGAACCTGTTCATCGAGACGAACCCGATCCCGGTGAAGACTTCCGTGAGGCTCATGGGCAAGCCAGCAGGTCCATTCCGACTGCCATTGTGTGAGATGGACCCGGCCAATCTGGAGATACTCAAGCGCACTCTGGCCGATCTCGGGGTGATTTGAACCGACAGACGGGTGCTCCGATGATACGTGTCGTGGTGGGCGGGGCCACTGGAAAGATGGGCAGCATGGTCTGCCAGTTGGTCCAGAGACAGAAGGACATGCAGCTGACCGGGGGGATCGTCTCCTCCAAGGGAGGGAACGTCGGGAGAGTCATCGCTCCAGGCATAATCTCGTTGGGAGACGATCAGCTCGAAAAGGCGCTTGAGAACGCTGACGTCTACGTCGATGTCACATCTCCAGGTGCAGCGGAGAAGAATCTCGCCAAGGTCGCCAGATCGAGGATCAATTCGGTCGTCGGCACGACCGGCATATCCAAGGATGCGTTGGAAGAGTTCTCGAGAGCGGTCGGGCAACACGATGCCACAGCGGTGGTGACGCCCAACTTCTCCATTGGCGTGAACGTCTTCTGGAAGGCCTGCGGCGATCTCGCAGCCGCGCTACCTTCCTACGAGGTCGAGATCATCGAGGTGCATCACAGCATGAAGAAGGACGCGCCGTCCGGGACCGCGAAGAGGGCTGCGGAGATAATAGCTGGCTCAACTGGCACAGACAAGATGGTGTACGGTCGGCATGGAATAGTGGGAGCAAGAGGCAGGGAGATCGGCATACATTCGATCAGGGCCGGAGATGTGATCGGGGAGCATACCGTCATTTTCGCTGGCAACAAGGAAAGATTAGAGCTGACCCATCGGGCCCATTCCAGGGAGGCGTTCGCTGAGGGATGCGTCGTCGCGATCAGGTGGGTCGCCACGAAGAGGGATGGTGGCGTGCACACAATGGAGGAGGTGCTGGGTCTGTGTTGAAGGTCATCAAGTTCGGAGGCACGAGCGTTGGCTCAGGAGATGCGATGGAGCGGGCCGCGAACATCGCATCCATGGACCCTTCGAAGAGAGTGCTGGTAGTCTCTGCGATGTCGGGCGTCACGAATCAGATGATTGAATGGATGAACGACGCGGGCGCGACGTCAGCAGATCTCGTAATGGCACTGCGCGACAGGCACATGAATGCGGTCAGAGGGCGACTGCCAGACAACTACATCATTTCATATTCATCTCAACTTGACGGAAAGATGCAGGCATTGACGGAGCGTCTGGAGGAATATCGCAAGAATCCAGACCCGGTTCTTCATGACACCATAGCAAGTTGGGGAGAGCGGCTCTCATCTCTGACTATCGCGTTCCTTCTGCGGGGAAAGGGTGTCGACGCAGTGGCGTTGAGCTCTGAGGAGGCTGGGATCGTGGCCACAGGACCACCAGGTAACGGTACGGCCGACCTTGAGGCGACAAGCAAGAACCTGAAGAGCAGACTGGTCCCATTGCTAGAGAACGGGAAGGTGCCTGTCGTCACTGGGTATTACGGTTGTGATGCGAAAGGCAAGCCGCTCACTTTCGGGCGAGGTGGGTCAGATTATTCCGCATCGGTAGTGGCCTACGGGCTGGACGTCGACTGTCTGGAGATATGGACTGACGTGGACGGGTTCATGACCGCAGATCCGAGAATCGTGAAGGAAGCCAGAACGATAAGGGAGATGGACTACGGCGAGGCGGGGGAGCTTGCGTATTTTGGGGCGAAGGTCCTGCACCCAAG
>JBGOWR010000022.1:0-8744 GCA_041478695.1 Thermoplasmata archaeon
AAGAGGATTCTTCCCCAGGGCGAGGAAGTCTGCGAATGTGGAGCGTTGATCGGTGACTCGTGCCCTGAATGCGGCAACGAGCTAGCGGCCAGTGAATCCACTTGCAGAAATTGCGGAGTGGTTTTCGAATTGATCTGAGATTACATGAGCGAAACGAGAACAAGAATCCGACAATCCCGCAGGAAATGGGAAAGATTTGGCGACCCAAACCGTCAGAATTCAAAAGGGAAATGGGTTTAAATACAATTAATATAATAATGCCAAGACGAGGATGGGTGCACATGAAATCAGTTCTAGACAGAGCTCTTGAGCAGGAAAGAGACGTCAAGAAGGGATTGGAAGCAGAGGCGAATCCTGGAGGGCGGACAGCTAGCCCGGATGATGATGAGCTTAAGCATATCGTTGAAGCGCTAAGAGTGAAAATCGCGATCGTTGGATGCGGTGGAGGCGGCTCCAACACAGTACGAAGGCTCTACCAATCAGGAATCGTCGGTGCGACTCTCGTAGCCGCAAATAGCGACGCGAAGCATCTTCTCTCCATCCAGGCACCGAACAAGGTCCTCCTAGGAAGGACCTTGACGAAGGGGCTCGGGGCCGGCGCTATACCCGAAGTAGGAAGAAAGGCAGCCGAAGAAGCTAGAGACGATCTGATGAAGTATGTAGATGGACAGAACATCGTTTTCGTTACGGCAGGAATGGGCGGAGGCACTGGTACCGGAACTGCTCCGCTCGTAGCTGAGCTTGCGAGACAGAGGAGCTCCTTGGTGCTCGGAGTCGTGACGCTTCCATTCAAGGCCGAAGGAAGGATCCGAACAGACAATGCTGTCAAAGGCATCAACCGACTCAGGGAGTTCTGCGACACAACAATTGTCGTTCCAAATGACAAGTTGCTTGAGATCGTACCGAAGCTTCCCCTCGAGGCGGCCTTCAAAGTCGCAGATGAAGTGTTAATGCAGAGCATAAAAGGCATAACCGAAATTATAACGAAGCCTGGCCTTGTGAACGTGGACTTCAATGACATCATGACCATAATGAAAAACGGCGGAGTCGCCATGATTGGAATCGGTGAGTCGAGGTCTGATGACAATAGGATAGAGGAGGCCGTGAACGAGGCGCTGTCGTCACCACTGCTCGGAGACTTGGATACCCATGAAGCGAGGGGTGCCCTCATCAGGGTGGTCGGAGGAAATGACCTGACTTTGGCTGAGGCTGAGAAAGCGGCTGAGATGGTCGGAAAATGCATCAATCCGATGGCAAGGATAATATGGGGCTGCACGATCGAGCCCGAATGTGAGGGCATCGTGAAGGTCATGGTCGTCATAACAGGAGTGAAGTCGAATCAGGTCCTCGGTCGGGATTCTATCAACCAGGGGATACTAGACAAAGTGCGGTGATCAGTCCAAATGGTCGTAAAGGACCGACGGGGCAGGCGCAGATACATCGCGTTCCGAGTTGTATCGGATTCGCCTGTCTCTGCCCAGGTCATGACAACGATGCTCAATGATACTTCGGACGATCTTGGAATCAGGGCACCGAGACTTATCGATTTCGATGGAACACTAGGTATCGTCCGTTGCTCTAATCTCGAGAAGGAGGGAATACTCAGAATGCTTGCGGATATTGACTCGACCGCATCCAAATGTATTAGAATCGAATCTCTGAGGACCTCTGGTACCCTTAAGACCTTGCGAGAGAAGTACAGGCCTCACGTCCGGGGCGGTGGTGAAGGTTCTCATCCAAGGTAGTGCGACACAAGAAGAAAACGAAGGTGTATCAGAGAACCTTTGATCCAAATACTGTCGCAGTAGAGCCTCGAGGCGAAGCTAGTCAAGGACTGACGGCCTCACATGCCAGATTCCGATAATCCGGCTCACGATGATGAACAAGATATATATCTATGTAGAACTTTAGGCTTGAACCGTATCGAGAATAGAGGAGTGATTTAATGCAACCAGGACAGATGGCATACGATAGAGCCATAACAGTGTTCTCTCCTGATGGAAGGCTTTTCCAGGTGGAGTATGCTAGGGAGGCAGTGAAAAGAGGCACCACGACCGTCGGCCTCAAATTCAAGGACGGAGTGGTTTTGATCGTCGACAAGAGAATCGCTAGCAGACTAATGGAGCCAAAATCCATAGAGAAGATCTTCAAGATCGATAGACATATTGGGTGCGCGACCTCAGGACTGGTGGCCGATGCTAGGATACTGGTCGACCAGGCGCGTGTCATAGCGCAGATAAGCAAGATCACATACGATGAGGAGATGAGCGTCGAATCATTGGTGAAACGCATCTGCGACTACAAGCAGAACTACACCCAGTATGGCGGAGTCAGGCCTTTTGGGACCGCGCTACTCGTGGCCGGAGTCGACGACCAGGGAGAGCACCTGTTCGAGACCGACCCCAGTGGTGCCTTGATATCATACAAAGCGGGCAGCATCGGGGCGGGAAGGAACGCTGTGATGGAGGTCTTCGAGGAACGATATGCCGAGGACATGGAGATGAGCGATGCGGTCGTCCTCGGCCTGAGAGCTTTGAAGAAGGCAACGGAAGAGGAAAAGCTCAATCCTCGAGCTGTAGAGATTGGAATGGTCAGACGTGATGAGGACTTCAGACTCATGGAGGAGTCTGAGGTCGAGGCTTACATTGAGAGGGCGAACGCCTCTTAGCCGTGGTTCCGATGGTCGACATCGAGGATGCGATTATAGCTCGCCTTGAGTCACACGGCGAGAGCTTCGAGGTTCTGATCGACCCCAAGGTGGTCAATCACCTGAGGGAAGGACGGGAAGTCGAACTGATCGATTACATGGTCGTCGATGAAGTTTTCCGCAACGCTAGGAAGGGCACTCGAGCATCGGATGAGAAAATCAAGGAAGTCTTTGGCACAAACGATCCAATAGAGGTTGCAAAACAGATCATCCTCAAGGGCGAGGTGCAACTGACTACCCTACAACGTCGAGACATGCAAGAGAGCAAACGTAAGAGAATAGTCTCCGAGATTGCCAGAAATGCGATCAACCGCAGACCGGTGCTCCTCACCCACCGCAACGGATAGAAATGGCAATGGATGAAGCAAGAGTGCACATCGATCCGTTCAAGTCGGTTGAGGCGCAGGTCAAGACTGTATTGGACGCCCTGCGTCCACTGATTCCAATCAGGTTCGATAAGATCCGAATCGCGGTCAAGCTCTCTGGCGAAGAGTACGGTAGGTGTTTTGAGGACATTTCTCATATGGGCAGGATCACCAAGGAAGAGTGGCAACAGAACGGCAGCTGGATAGGAGTGGTAGAGCTGCCAGCAGGTATGAGGGATGACTTTCTCGGTCGACTGAATGAGAGAACAAAAGGCAATGTTGAGACGAAGATACTGAAATAGACCGCTCGTTGAAATATGGAAAGCATAAAGTGCGTATACGGTTGTGAGTACTGATTGAATGAAGGAAAGTGAAATCATGAGTAAAGATGGCATGGTGAGGCCGGCGCGAGAGATCGTCGTTCCCGGAGAACTGCTCGATTCTGGCAAACTCAAGCCCGGAAACGGGACCTATGTCGAGGATGGAAAGATATTCGCGTCGCAGCTGGGCATAAAGAGCACCAAATCGAACTATGTGAACGTCATACCGCTCGGCGGAAGGTACATACCAGTGACTGGAGACAATGTCATTGGGAAAGTGATAGATATTGGCCCTTCAAACTGGTTAATCGACATCAACTCCCCATATCCAGCGCCCTTGCATGTGAATGAAGTGCCCTGGCGAGTTGAGTTCGGGGACACTGCGAGATATCTGAACGTTGGGGACACCATATTGGCGAAGGTCCTGATGGTTGATGAGACAAAGAGAGTCCAGGTGACCATGAAGGATCAGGGATTGAGGAAATTACAAGGGGGACAGATAATCGACATTTCCCATAGCAAGGTGCCGAGAGTCATCGGCAAGAGCGGATCGATGATTCAGTTGATAAAGAGCCACACCAACTGCAGGATCTTTGTCGGTCAGAATGGCAGGATATGGTTGGATGGTGATATCGAGAACATCGTCGTTGCTATCAGGGCAATAAAGATGATCGACGAAGACGCTCAGACGATGAGATTGACTGAGAGGGTGAAGGAGTATTTGGAGTCGGTAATGAAACCGAGTCAGTAAGGTGATTCTATGGTAGGAAAGATGATAGATGAGAATGGCTTGAGAATCGACGGTAGGAAGGTCGACGAGCTCAGGCAGATCAAGATTGAGGCGGGAGTCCTAAAGCGGGCGGACGGCTCCGCGTATGTGGAGTGGGGCAAGAACAAGGTCCTCGCAGCTGTCTATGGACCGAGAGAGTGTCATCCCAGACACCTCCAGGACCCCTCGAAGGCTCTCGTCCAGTGCAGATACAACATGATTGCGTTCTCTGTATCGGACAGAAAGAGACCTGGACCTGACAGAAGGTCCGTAGAGATATCGAAAATCATCTCTGAGGCACTCGAATACGTCGTTTTCACAGAGTACTTCCCGAGGACCTCGGTCGACGTGTACATCGAGATACTTCAGGCCAATGCTGGAACTCGATGCGCAGGTCTCACCGCCGCCTCTGTTGCGCTTGCAGATGCAGGCATACCGATGAAGGACATGATTCCATCGGTGGCCGTAGGAAAGATCGATGGACAAGTAGTCCTAGATTTGTGCAAGGAGGAGGACAACTACGGTCAGGCGGATTTGCCATTGGCGATCATCCCCCGCACTGGAGAGATACTCCTGATGCAGATGGACGGTCATATGACGATGGACGAATTCAACCAGGCGATGGAATATGGGTTTGGAGCATGTGAGAAGATCTACCAATTGCAGAAGGATGCGCTAAAGAGAAGATATGCGGTTGAGGATGTCGAGGGTCTTGAGGAAGAGGTTCCCCGCAATCAACAAGAACTGGAGGGTTGAACATGGCTCG
The DNA here is from genome assembly GCA_041478695.1 of Thermoplasmata archaeon. Lineage (GTDB taxonomy): Archaea > Thermoplasmatota > Thermoplasmata > Methanomassiliicoccales > JACIVX01 > JAJRAG01. Next base: position 4,928 of record JBGOWR010000022.1, read on the forward strand.
TGCAATAATGTCGGACATAAAGAGGGATCACATCCATAAGCTTCTTTCAAAGGGCAAGAGAGTAGATGGTCGGACATGGGATGAGTTTAGACAAGTGAGCATCGAACGAAGATTCGTCGAGAGTGCGGAAGGCTCAGCCAGAGTAAAGCTCGGAGACACAGATGTCCTTGTGGGTGTCAAAATTGCAATAGGAACCCCGTTCTCGGACACCCCAGACAAAGGAGTGCTTTCAACAAATGCAGAGCTTATACCGCTGGCCTCTCCCAACTTTGAATCCGGACCACCGGATGAGGATTCCATCGAGCTCGCAAGAGTGGTCGATCGCGGAATCAGAGAAAGCGAGATGATCGATCTCACGGCTCTATGCATTACGCCTGGCGAAGAAGTCTGGTTGTGCTTCGTAGATATGTATGTCCTTGATTATGATGGCAACCTGTTCGATGCCGCTTTCCTCGGCGCCGTCGCAGCACTGAAGACCGCCATGGTTCCAGCCGCGATGAATGGTAAGGGAGAGGACTTTCCGTTGCCTACAAGAAACACGCCCATCTCTTGCACCGCTGTTCAGATAGAAAACTCTATATTATTCGATCCAACTCTCGATGAGGAAAAGGTCGCCGCAGCACGTCTGACAGTGACTACTGACGAGAACGGTGATATCAGGGCGATGCAGAAAGGGCTTGAGGGTTCCCTGACGCTTGAACAAGCGAAGAGAATAATCGAGACGTCCCAAAGGCTGGGTAGGGATCTCAGAAAACTGATCGGGTGAGAATGTGGCGAAAGGAACAGCGAAGGTAGGAAGTGCGGGCAGGTTCGGTCCCAGATATGGCGTGAAAATAAGGAAGCTCATAAGGGACGTTGAGAAGGTCAAGCGGGGCTCATATGAATGCCCGAACTGTCACCACAAGAACGTGAAGCGAATAAGTTCTGGGATCTGGGTATGCCGACACTGCGATACGAAATTCGCAGCGGGCTCATACTCTCCCAGTATCAAGAGAATCGTGACGGAAGAGAAGAAGGAGACGGAGGGGGGCATCTGAAATGTACAAATGTGGAAAATGTAACAAACCCATACACTCAAACGTGAACACGGTTGGGATCCAGTGTGAGGCCTGCGGCTCCAAGATCTTCTACAAAGAAAGGCCGAACGTCAAGAAAGTGACCAAGGCCAAGTGAGCGGGGATGTAATGCACAGCGCGACACTGAAACTCTTTTCCCCACAATCGAATGTCGTCTTCGGGGCGATCTCACCCGAGGTCGGTAGGGAGATACCGAGGACACATGTCAAGATATCCTCGGGACCAGGAGAGCTTGTTCTCAATATAGAGGCGAGCGATCTGTCGGCACTGAGGGCGGCCTTGAACTCCTATCTCAGGTGGATCAAGGTTGCAGAGGACGTGACCAGAAAGGCAGGTGAGAAAGATGGATGATGTAAGTCCAAAAATCCAAAATCAAATTGCTCAATTCCAGCAGCTCCAACAGCAGTTGCAGGCGATACTTGGACAGAAGTACCAGATGGAGGCACAACTAAAAGAGATGGAGCGAACGATCGAAGAGCTCAACAAGACCACGGAAGATTTTCCAATCTACAAGAGCGTCGGCTCGCTGCTTATCAAGGCCAAGGACAAGACGAGCGTGTTGAAGGAGATCGAGGATGACAAAGAGTCCACAGGCGTGCGGATAAAGACGCTTGAGCGGCAGGAGAAGTATATGAGAGATAGATACCAGAGCCTGCAAGACCAGCTTTCAAAGGCGCTAGGTGTCGAACAAAAGGGTCAGGAAGACACAGGCTGATAAGCACAAGGACATTTCCTCCCATAACGACCGGGTGGCTTGATGACTGATCCGAGTGACTGGTCATGATTATCACCTAGGTGCGTATTCGCCAGAAAGGTGCATATATGTCGATGCCCCTCTTAGATAGACAGATGCTTGGGACGATTGCGCTTAGGCTCCAGAGCGGAAGGAAGCTGGTCCTTCTTCATGGAAACGCTGACCCTGACGCTCTCGGCTGCGCCTTCGCAATATATAGAAGCTTTCCTCATGTGGATGTCGTCGCCCCGGGAGGACTCGACAGGTTGTCAAAGGTCATCGGGTCCAAGCTCGACTTCAAGATAGCGGAGAGACCGCCGTCCGAAAACTATGACGTGACGGTCATCTTAGATACGTCTTCCCCGGACCAGCTTGGCTCTTTTGATGGATCACTGGAGAACTGCATTGTCATCGACCACCACACGAGAACCGAACGTTGGCCGGCATGCACATACTACTGCGACGAAAGGAAGAGGAGCTGTGCGGAGATCGTCTATGAGCTTCTGAAGGAATCTGGCGTGGAGATCGGCAGAGATGTCGGTCTCGCCCTGCTGATAGGAATGCTCACGGATAGCGGTCATCTCAACTACGCGACTCCAACTTTGCTTCGCAGCTTTGCAGAGATACTAGAGAGGACAGGGCTGAACATCGACGAGGTCGTAGACCTCATTGAAATTGAACCGGATGTCTCCGAGCGCATATCTCAGCTCAAAGGGGCACAGAGACTTAGATTCGAAAGGACCGACGGACTAATTGTCGCGATCTCACATGGCAGTGCATACGAAAGCTCCGTATGCAAGTCTCTCATAGGGTTAGGAGCGGATGTGGCCTTCGTTGGCTCACAGAGGGATGAGAGTTTCAGAATTAGTTCCAGGGCCAGACCTGAGGTCGTCCGGATGGGACTCCACCTTGGGAAACTGCTGGGAGACGTCGGAACGGAGACATCGAATGATGGTGGAGGTCATGGCGGAGCAGCTGGTCTCGTCGGCGTCGGCGATGTCGAAGCGATATTGAACATATGCTCGCAGCGCGCGATAGATTTCATAAGAAATCACAGCAAGACCGATCGCCACTAGATATTTTGCACGTCAGACTGTCTGCAAAGGACAAGAGGCTAGGCGAGAACTCTCCTCATCTCATCGAATCTACTTGGATTGCGTTCAAAGTACTTCCTAGCTGGCTGAAGTATCTCCGCAAGCGATTCTGAAGCTCCATTCTTGAGGTCCATCGGATGTAGAGCGCCGGCGGAGTACGTAGATTCGAGGTCCGCATAGTTGCCGAACTCCACGGAACCGCCAAATTTCTCAGGCCTGTCAATTCGAACGGACTTCAGCTTGTCGAAGATAATGAACCGATAGAGCGCGAGAACTGGATTTCCCTCGACGGTCGGTGGGCAAAAGGCCTTGTGGATCTTTCGCCTGATATCTTCAGGTGAATCGTGTATGAGTATTCCGCTGTCCGGATCGCTCTTCGACATCTTTGTGGAGACCGGATCCATTCTGTCCATTCCTTTGAGACCTGGAAGGAGTGGAGTGTGCAGAGCGACCGGCTTCTTCCATCCGAGCTTCTCTGCGGCTTCCCGCGCGAGCATGTGAGCTCTTCTCTGATCCAAACCGGCATATGCCACATCGAGGTCAAGCTCGAATATGTCAGCGGCCTGCATCAATGGATACAGGATCTTAGAGGAATCCATCTCGGCCTCCTCCTCCTGTCTGCCCATGATCGTCAGCGCTCTCTTCGCCCGCGTCAATGTCGTCGCCTTGCCAATCTTGATTACCTTCTCCCAGTATTCGATGTTGTCCATGATCTCCGAAGCATATCTGAAGGATACCTTCCCACGTGGCACCCCGAGAGCTTCGAAACAATCCTCCATATACCTCGCACATGTACGAATGCGATCGATGTCTCCTTCGAGCTTGTCGTTGATATATGCGTGCCAATCGGCGAAAAAGACAGTGAATTTGAATCCAGCTTCCACGAAGTCCTTGATCTTCTCGGTGCAGATCAT
>JBGOWR010000139.1:0-3458 GCA_041478695.1 Thermoplasmata archaeon
CCCTGATAGTCGGTTGATCGCAATAGGACCACACCATCTCCCAAGTAATCGAGCTGAGGGTCGGCGCTCTCAAGCACGAACATAACGTTCGCACAGTAGCCTTCGACGATATCTTTCTGGATTGCAATCATGAGCTTCGCGCATGTCTCTCCGTACTTCTCCGCCAGTGCATCGATGCTGTCAAGGACGATGAGCGATTTTGCGGGAAGATTCTTCTCAATGATACCGTATACCGTCTCCAGTTCTCCCAAATCATGTCCGATTGATATCGACATGATCGTCTCTTCTCCTTCAGACGAATCCCCAAGCCCTTTTAGGTCCCTGAGTCTGGTCCTTCTCCGAGCGAGCGATTCGTGTTCCTCGGTCTTTCCCTTGCCAAGCCCGCAAGATGATGTCTCACCCAGTTCGATCTTCTTCTTAAGCCAAGGAAATTGGGCGAAAAGCGAGGTGTCTGAGACGCGAGTTGAAAGATAGAAACTCTTTTCGATCGCAGAGATGTCCTCGATCGTCTGGAGTGCGAACGTCGTCTTCCCCGTACCAGCGTTCCCACGCACAATCAAGGAGTGGCCTCCCTCGGCGGTGAAGAAATCATAAATATCTCTGGGGATCCCGGGAACCGATTCCATTGAATCTCCTCTATTGTTGGATTCGGATTCAGTCAATTTGCTCCCTTATCAATTCAGTACCTCTTTCTTAAAGTTTGTTGGCTTATTTTCTCGATTGATATTGTGATGGGACGAATGTGTCGTCCTGGCTGCTATGCGATCCCACGATGCGAAAAGTATTAAGAGCAACGACCCGAATCCAGATAGTCGGAGGATTGAAGATTGAAGGCGGTAGTCCTTGCGGCTGGAGAGGGAACGAGGCTCCGTCCTTTCACGGTATCTCGCCCGAAAGTGATGATCCCTGTCGGCAATAGACCCATACTGGAGTATGTTGTGTCAGCGCTTGTGGACAATGGCGTTCGGGACATCGTCCTTGTGGTCGGGTATCGGAAAGAGAGGATCATGTCTCATTTCGCGGATGGGAAGAAGTTCGGGGCGAAGATAACTTATGCCGTTCAGGAGAAACAGCTTGGGACTGCCCACGCACTCACCGTCGCAAAGAAACACCTGGATGGAGATTTTCTTGTCGTTGCGGGGGACAACTTGATAGATGGGAGGGCGATTTCTGACTTGGTTGGCTGTAGGCGTGTACCAGCAATCCTAGTGACTGAGAGTGAAACGCCATCAAAGTATGGAGTAGTACTGGTCGAAAACGAGAAGGTTGTTCGGATCATCGAGAAACCGGAAGCGAAAATCGGTAACATCATCAGCACTGGAACATACTGGTTCGACAAGGCGCTACTTAGGGCCGTTGAGGAGAACGTTGGATATGGAGTAATTGGCATAACTCAAGTTCTGCAGTCGCTCATCCCGATGATGGGACTCTCGGCGGTGCATACGACTGGTAGATGGATTGACGCCGTCTATCCATGGGATCTGATCGGTGTCAATGCAGCGGCATTGACCATCCGCGGACAGGAGATCGCCGGTACTATCGAGTCGGGAGTGACGATAAAGGGCAATGTGTCGATCGGGGCCGGAACCAGAATTCGATCGGGAACGTACATCGAAGGCCCGGTCACTATCGGGGAGGGCTGCGATATCGGTCCCAGCGTCACGATTCTTCCATCGACGAGCGTGGGCAATGGTGTCCAGATCGGGTCTTTCAGTCTGGTATCCAACTGTCTGATAATGAACAACGTAGATGTTGGTTCTCATTCGCATCTGTCCCATTCCGTCCTCGACGACGGAGTGACCATCTCTACTGGTCTTGCCGCACCGGCGGGTATGGCTTTCGCGAAGGTCGAAGATGAATTCTTCAAGCTAGAACGAGTAGGAGCACTGATCGGAGAAGCGACCGAGATGGGTGCCGGTGTCGTCATCTCTCCTGGTTCTATTGTCGGTTCGGGTTGCCGGATTGGGAGCGAGGTCAGGGTGACTGGGAACCTTGAGAACAAGAGCGTTGTGGTCTGAATGTGTGGAATAGTCGGCTATTCTGGCTCGAGACAGGCAGTCGAAGTGCTGATTGATGCATTGAAGCGGCTCGAGTACAGAGGATACGATTCATCCGGAATCGCGGTCTGCGGGAAGGAGCTGCGGGTACACAAAGACAAGGGAGAAATTGCCAGACTCGAAGAAACCCTGCCGACGCTCAAAGGGACGGTTGGAATCAGTCATACCAGATGGGCAACGTGTGGAAGACCATCAAAGGAGAACGCTCATCCATTCGTCGATTGCAGGGGCAAGTTCGCACTGGTCCATAACGGCATAATCGAGAATCACATTGCTTTAAGGAAGGAGTTGCGGGCGAGGGGTCATAAGTTCACTTCTGAAACCGACACCGAGGTTCTTGTTCATCTCTTGGAGGAGAATTTCAAGGGTGACACTCACGAGGCCCTTCTGGAATCCCTCAAGAAGGTCAAAGGGACTTACGCCGTGGCCGTGATCCGCCTTGGGTCGAAGGAGGTCGTGGCGGCAAGGAAGGAGAATCCTCTGGTCATTGGTCTGGGTGTTGGCGAGAACTTCGTGGCATCGGACGTCACCGCGCTTCTGAATTACACCAATAAGGTCCTCTATATGATGGATGGGGAATCGGCCGTCATCACCCCCAGCAGCGTGAAGTTGTTCAATGAATCTGGGGGGAGGGTCGAGCGCGAACCGACTCTCGTGTCTTGGACTGTCGAGGATGCTGAAAAAGGTGGTTTTGATCACTTCATGTTGAAGGAGATTTTTGAGGAACCCTCTGCGATCCACAATACGCTGCTTGGAAACCTGGATGAGATGACCACTGGTGACTTGATCGAAAATTCGAATTTCAGTTCGGTGAAAATCATTGCCTGTGGGTCGTCCTATCACGCAGCGATGGTCGGGAAGTATCTAATGGAGACGATGTCTTCCATACCAACAACCCTGGAGTTCGCCTCTGAGTACAGATACTCATCTGGTGCGAAGGAGATGCCCTTGGTCGTTCTTGTCTCCCAGAGTGGAGAGACAGCTGATACACTGGCAGCCGCTAGAGAGGCACGTAGAAGGGGATGCAAGACCTTGGCGATCACGAACGTCGTCGGAAGCACCATAACACGCGAGGTTGACGAGGTATTCTATACCCACGCCGGCCCGGAGATATGTGTCGCCGCAACGAAAACCTACATCACCCAGCTTATGGCACTTTACATCCTGGGCATGCGAATAGGTCATTCACGTGGCGCCTTAAGTCACGATGCTCTGAGACGGTTGAGGTCGGAACTGCGTTCTATGCCTCAATATGTCAGGGAGGTCCTTGAAAATGCAGCCGTGATAGAAGAAGCGACGGACATGCTTGTGAACGCGAGGGACGTCTTCTTCATAGGTCGAAACATAAACTATCCTACGGTCCTCGAGGGGGCGCTGAAGTTGAAGGAGATCTCCTACATA
>JBGOWR010000026.1:0-8442 GCA_041478695.1 Thermoplasmata archaeon
CTCTTGTAGTCCTCGATCACTTCGAACATCGGCTCGACTCCGCAGATGTGCGGGATGTGGACCATGGCGGGCGTCTTCTTGAAGACCTCCTCATCAGACGGTGCACCAAACTCTCTGTACTGCTCCACAGTGGTAATCTCCTTGCTTGCCCTCGTGGTCAAGTAGCCTGCGAAATAAGCACCATTGGCGACGCATTCGTTGATGAAGTCGGCGATTGTCTGAGTTATCGCGACCAAACCCTTCTTCAGTGCCTCTGGCTCCATCATCATGTGGACCATGACTTCTTCCATGGAGCAGACGTGCGTAGTCGTCGTGATCGGGCTTGGCAATGAAACCCCGATGGGGACTCTGTCACCGTACTTGTCGTGGCAGATCTTGCATGCATCGAGGTAGAGTCTCATTCTACCATCGACCCGTGGATCAAGCACCTCTAGCTTCTCCCAGTCTCCGGGTTCCTTGACCGGAAACTTGTTCAGAGCCATGTGTATGTCAGGCTCCGTGGGCAGCTTCATCCGAACTCCCCAGCCCTGAACGATCAGCCCCATGTCCGACAGGCAGTAGATGTTGTCTCCGCCTATCGTCTCATAGAACGCGATGTGGGCTTTCGCCATGTTCGCACCGCTCGTACCATATCTTACCACGTCCATTCCCGGAACGAAATGGACTTCGAAGATTCCACCGAACAACGATACCGGAACGTAGTCAGGTGTCTCATGGTTAAGCGCTGCTTCGAACCGCTGCATTGACGTCATTTCCTTGCTCAGTAAAAACACCCCCTCTTTCTTCAACAAGAGACTGAATGTAATAAATAGGTTTGCTTCGGGGAAGGCACACTACAGTGGTTATTCGGAAGCACTCAATCATGTTTCTTTCTAGATAATCCGCAATCCACGTAATCAGTGAAGCATTATCCGCGCATCTGCGACCTTCACTCCGTGCTTGTCCGCGAATAGAGGGTTGATGTCCATCTCGTCGATCTCCGGGAAATCGAGGATGAGTCGCGAGACTGCCATAAGAGTCCTGACGAGCTCTTCCGTGTTCACCCCTTCATGCCCTCTGAACCCTTGAAGCAACTTCATCCCTTTGAGCTCAGAGATCATTTCCTTCGCATCTATCTCCTCAAGGGGGACAAGGCGATACGATACATCTTTGAAAACCTCAACGTTTATTCCGCCCAGTCCAAACATGATCATTTGACCGAACTGATGATCTCTGATCGATCCAATTATTATCTCTTGTCCTCTCGCAGTCTCAGATACCAAGACCCCATTCAGCTTCAGGTCTGGGATTCTGTCTCTTGCGCCGTGGACCATATCAAGGAAGGCCGATCCCACCTCATCACTACCGCATACATTGAGTCTCACGGCCTTGAACTCGGTCTTGTGTACGATCTGAGGTGAGACCACTTTCATGACTACTGGATAGCCTATCTTCCCCGCGGCGACAATCGCTTCCTCCGCAGTCTTGCAGAGAACCTCGTGGGTCGCCTCGACGCCGTATGCCCTGAGAATTCCCTTCGCTTCGGGCTCGGTGACGAACTTCCTTCCCTCAGCTCTTACGCCGTCGATCACTTTCTTGGCTTCGATCTTCATCCTGTCACCTTTCCTCCAGACCGACTCCGCGCCTCTTCAGAAACGAGCTGTAATCTGCGATCGCCGCGACGGCTCGGGCTGTTCTCTCAGGCCAGTCGAAACATGGGATACGCTTGCTCTGTAACAGATCCATGTTCTTGAGGGCGTCCCTGACAGAAACCCAACATACGTAGATCGGCTTTCGGATGCCTTTTGCCTGGCAATCATTTGCCGTGTCCGCGACAGCAGTGCAGACATCAGGCATCATCGCGGCCCTCTGAAGAATTATCGGGATTATTATGTCCACCTCATGAGAATCATATAGCATACGAATGCACTTCGAATAAAGCTCGACGAACCTAGGCCAGATGGGTGTCATGTCGATCGGGTTCTTAGCACTCGCGTAGGGAGGTATTAAGTCCCTTATCTTCGCCTGGACTTCCTCTGACAGCTCAGGGACGACGAGTCCGTTCTCCTCGCATAGATCCGCGAGTTCGACTCCGGTACCACCCGAGTTTGTGATGATTCCCACCCTGTTCCCCTTGGGCAGTGGTTGCCAGTCAAGTCCTTTGGCAATGTTGACGAGATCCATTCCATTCCGAGCGAAAATCACCCCGGCCTGTCTGAAAGCAGCTTCGTACGCTGTGAAAGTTCCTGCCATCGCGGCTGTGTGAGAGGCGGCGGCTCTAGCAGCTCCGGCAGTCCGCCCGGTCTTTGTGGCTACGATGGGTTTGACGAGAGCTATCTTCTTCGCTTCCTCGAAGAATTCTCTTCCCTTGTCCACGGACTCGAGGAACAAGCAGATTACCTTTGTCTCGTTATCCTCGCCCAGATAACGGATGATCTCGTAATCATCAATGCCTGCCTTGTTGCCGTGTGCCATTACCTTTGCGAATCGCATGTGGTGATCAATTGCGAACGTCAATATTGCCATGCCATATGCTCCAGACTGTGTGACGAACGATATGTCACCGCCGCTTGGAGGGGTCCCGACGCCGAGCGACGCGTTAAGGCCGATATTGCAGTTGTAGACACCAAAACAGTTCGGACCAATCACCTTCACGCCACCCTTGTTCGCCGCCCTCATTAGCTCCTCCTCGAGCTTCTTTCCTTCAGGTCCAGCTTCGCCGAATCCTGCGGTTATCACAACCGCTGCCTTGACCCGCTTATTGGAAAGCTCCTCCATCACTGGAGGTACAGCTTTTGCAGGGATGACGATGATCGCAAGGTCAATCTGGTCAGGAACAGACTTCACGTCAGGAAACGACTTCAGACCGAATACCTGGTCTTCTGAAGGGTTGATCATGTAGACCCTTCCATTGTATCCGCTCGTTATGTTCTTCGCAAAAACGTAACCCATCTTGCCTTCCTTGTTCGACCCACCGACCAGAGCGACTGATTTTGGATTGAATATTGCGTCTATTTTCTCATCTTGCATATGGAATCCTCCCTCGTTCCGCCACGAGACATTGGTCCACTATATCTGGAAACGTCTTGCAAGCTCCTGCTCGGGATATTCGAGTTTTCGAACGCCAAGAGGGTCGATCCTTCTGATGATCTCGATCTCTTCCCTAGTCGGCATTTCCATCACTCCAACGTTTGGGTGAATGATCGGCTCGAATTCCGTACTGTCGAGGACATCATCCACGGTCGTGTCCGGGTAGAGATAGCGAAGTCTCATTGTCTTCGTCACCTCATCGAAATCAAAGACACCTAGCTCCGTCACGACCCAGTCGGGCCCATTTCCCACAAGGTCGAGCTCTTCTCTGCGGCCGTAAGGTGTGACGTGCCCGACGTTTGTGACGAAATCGCACTTGTTCACAAGTGTGAAGAACTTCCTGTCGCCTTTCTTCTGAGCCCTGTGCCTCGTAGTCCATATTGTATAGTTGACGCAGTCACCAGAAAGATTGCATCCTCCAGCGCCGCCAGGGAACTTCACCTTACACCTATCCGGGGTACCAATCATGCTGACGTTCTGGTTTCCATACTTATCTATCTGAGCGCCACTGAAGAAGGATCGGTCAAGCTCACCACGTTGAGCTAGGTCGAATATCTTGTCAACCGTCACCATTGCAGTTCGACCTTGGATCATGACCCAGTCATTCGTAGTTGGGGGAAAAAATGGAGGATTTGGGTCGACGGCGCTAGACACGCCTCCGAAGTACACCATATCTTTCGCGTGGGTTAGCTTTGCATAGTACATCGCAACCATGGGTATAGGAGATGAGACCCCATGAAAGACCGTGGTCCTGTCCCTTATTGTCCTCGCCACATTGAACACAAACAGCTCATCTATGCCGACTTCGAACTTCTCACCCATATGTGAACAACTCCATCCAGCGTTCCCGGCTTTCTTTCCAGGAGGCCAGTCTTTCTCTTTTCACATTGCCACCGACCTTCTCTAGATACTCCTCAGGGGACTTGACTCCATAGACGTATTTGTCCAGGTATCTATTCTTGAATGCATCAGCACCTTCCTTTGCCGATTTCATATATTCAGATATATGCTCCCTGTCGTAGGCATAATATGGATAGCAGCTAGTCGGATGAGCACCGAACGGCGCGTTGACCACAGCGGTGGTCTCGTAGTAGGGTATCGTGGGTCCCTCTTCGATCATCTTCTCTTCTGAAACAATCTCTTCGGCCGTCACGATGACTCTCTTCGAAGCTCTTATGAAGAGAACATCTGCGACGTAGGGCGGTAGAATCTTGAGATTGCCGTGGATGTCGGCTTTCTGCGCATGGATTATTGCCACGTCGGGCGTCAAGGCTGGAACCAGCACTATCTTCTTCCCTGTGAAAGGATCGACCATCGGTTTGAACTCGGGGTGCAATTTGATCTCATCACTACCCTTGATGCTCCTCATAGGCACAAACGGAATTCCAAACTCACTCGCTCGAAGCTGCATTATGACTGTGTTGCAGCAGTTCTCCTTGATCCGCACCTGACCGGTCTCACATGCCCTACGATAATTGGGTGCTAAACCGAAGTCTTGCTCGAAACTTACATGCGTTTCCTCAACAGCGCCGACTATGCCGCCGCCACAAGCGAAATCCACATCGAAACCATGGGCGGTCCCCACAATGTGTAGATTGCGCCTGCCTTGTCTCACAAGTTCCCGAAGCATGGCCATCGGTTCCCTCATACAAAGACCACCGCCGATGGCGACAACATCTCCATCTCTTATTGTGGAAGCCGCCTCTTCCATCGTCACCAATTTGTCACGCTCTGTGAATACTCCCAATGCAACACGCTCCGCGAATTGCCCGCTCTGATTTGAAGCGGGAATCGGCGATTAAATATGTTTGCTTCAAATAATACGCTCTATCAGGGTGGTTTGGAAATGCGTTGATTGAAAAAGGGATCTGAGTCGCCTATGAATATCCCTCGTTTTCCTCCCCCCAGAAATGCGTCTCCAGAGCTTCGATATCTCTGCCGATCCTGTCATTCCTACATGTCCTGCACTCTATCTCCTTTCCTAGCCTTCGTTTCAATCTTACGACAGTAGAATCCATCTCAACGATTTTCCCGCATGAGCACAAAGCTTTGCTCTTCTGATAAGAACCGAACATCAATTCGTATGAAGCAGAAAATCGACGGGTGGAGCTGAGATGCTGTTTAATGAGATCGAACCTCATCTGTCCAATATCCTGGGTGGGTCTGAGCCTCTCCTGTTCATTTGATCGGGTATCGTCCGATGGGACGACGGACAAACCAGACGTAGCTACCGCTACTCTACGATTATCTTCCATCTATCTCCTCCCCCATATGCTTGTCGACCAGTCTTAAGCTCCTACTCGATTTCAGGATGCCAAAACTGGCCGCGACTCACGCTTCCGCAAGCAGAATACGTTATCCGGAGCAAAGGCTTAAAACTTTCCTAGATGCTCTAAACTCTTCTTCATTCGATTTTGTCACCAGTGGGTTGCGAATGCTGGTTGAAGTTTTATATGGATATATTATTATATATCTACGATATTATTTATATGCGTGTTTCTAATCATTCAGCAGAGACTCCCATCAAAAGAAGATCATAGTTCATCCTTGACCGTTGCGAAAGATGCACAAGTGATCGTCCTTCCGACGCCCTCAATCTTCCTCAATCTATCGATCACCAATGAACCAATGTCTTCCATCGATTTCGCCCTGACCTTCAAGAGAATATCATACTCCCCAGAAATCAGATGCACTTCTCGAACACCTTCAAGGTCTGAGATCTTACGGGCTAGCTCCCTCTGAGATATCGTACTGTTGGGCAAGAAGGAGACGAGAATGAAAGCGGAAATCGGTTCACCCAACTTTGAGTAATCTGGGATTACGGTGAAACCCCGGATGACTCCTTTCTCTCGCATCTTCCTCACCCTCTCGTGCACAGTCGCACGGGGCATGTTCAATGCTTTGGCGATTGCCTTTGTGCTCCTGCTAGCATCGTTCTCGAGTTCCTTCAGAATCGCAAGGTCCTTCTCGTCAATCACACAATGATAATGTCAGGATGAGCCAATAAGTATTTCGCTCGGGCAGATGGCTGGCCAATTCCTTGATGATCGAAGTATGACTCCTATCCAAAAGATGCGCCGAAGACTGCTGACTGACCATCAAATATGAGGATATCTCCTTCGACCACGATGAGCGAGGACATTCAACCGCAAGAGATTTAATAGTTGAACGCAGAAGTAATTGCCGTGCCCCTGGTGAAGTCCCTCACTGGTAACAAAAGGCGCGATTGGTTGTACAAGAAACTTGAGAAGGTGATGGATACGATCGAGAATGAGGATCTCCCGATGTACATCAAGGAAGTATATGTCTTTGGAAGCTTCTTGAAGGGAAAAGAGAGTCCCAGGGATGTCGATATAGTCCTCATATATGATTCGAACCTGACAACGAAGAAGTATGAGACCATAGGTAAGAAAGGGATTCCACGATGGAAGATGTGGGAGTTGAGGAAATCGCCTTCAAAATTACGAGGTCGCTTGAAAGAAAATGCGGAGAATACCATCGATCTGACGATATGCCCTTCCATCGAAGAATTCCAAAGGGACCTCACGAAAGAGCTCGACTTGTGCCTGAGAATCTGGAGCGTTGAAGACAGAGACTGGCGCTCGAATCTGAGAAACCATCTCACGACATCGGAAAAAGAGGCTTGACTTCAACGCTGACGTCTATCCCCTGCCTGATGCTCTGAGTCACAATGCAGAAGTCCTCGAAGATGTCTTTGCATCGTTCCATTCCCTCCAAATCGTCGACCTTAGGGTGAATGGTCACAGCGATCGATGTCACCCTGAGCCTACCCCGTTCATTCCTCAACAACATCGCATGCACTTCCGCTGTCAGTGAGGGAACGTTCACTTTGGACCTGCGCAGGCAGAATGCGAGACTCGAACATAGACAGCTCCCCACGGCCGCAGCCAGGAGCTTACCTGCGTTCGGATATTCGCCACTCCCGAGAGGTTCAGGTTCGTCCACAAAGATGTCATCAATCGTCTCTGAATTGAAATCCACTCTGAACTTGTAGTTCTCGATCAACTCGATTCCTGTCTTGAATTCTCCTTCCTTCATCGAAATTCACCAACCGAGCGGAAAGCAATGATCCACCTTAGTCAGATCAAAGTGCTGTCTTCTCCAAGATGTGGAGATTCTCCTTCCGACAGACTACTTTGCGCACATGCTCCATGGATGGGCTGGCTATTTATTCCATTCGCTGGCTAATTAGTTTCATGTGGAGTCGTGGACAAATTCCGTGAGCTTCGTCGGTCTGGCCAACGGATGCCAGGCAATTAGAGGTGGTTGGCAGTCATTTGGGTCCACTTCCTATGCTGGTCGGTTCTAGCCAAACCTGTTCGATATCAATTGAACTTTCCGTAAGTGTTCATGCCAGAGAATCTGGCTCTCGTGCCCAATGTCTCTTCAATTCGAAGCAACCGATTGTACTTCGCCGTCCTCTCTGCCCTCGCCGGCGCTCCAGACTTGATCTGCCCGCAGCCTAGAGCAACTGCAATGTCGGAGATCGATGTATCTTCCGTCTCACCTGAACGGTGGCTGATAATGACACCGTACCCTGACCGAAAAGAGTAGGCGGCTGCTTCAAATGACTCAGTGATCGTTCCGATCTGGTTGACCTTGAGTAGCAGGGCGTTTGCTGCCCCAATCTTGACGCCTTTCTTGATCCTCTCAACATTCGTGACAAAAAGGTCGTCGCCTACAATCTGCGCCCTAGCACCCAAACGCTTGGTCAAGAGGGCCGTCTCTTCAAAGGAATCTTCCTCAAGAGGATCTTCGAAGCTTAAAATCGGATAGTCTCTGGCTAGACCTTCATAGAAATCAATCATCTCATTCGCCGTCAGCTTCCTTCCGTCAATCTCGTAGAAACCATTGGAAAAGAATTCGCTCGCGGCCGAATCAAGGGCCAAGAACACGTCTTTGCCAGGAGAGTATCCCGAAACTTGAATCGACTCTCCGATGACATCAAGGGCCTCCCTCGTGTCTTCAATTGGTGGGGCAAACCCTCCCTCATCCCCAACATTAATCGAATTCGAACCATAGGACGCTCTCAGAATCTCTTTTAGTGCATGATATATCTCGGACCCGATTCTGTATGCTTCCGAAAAAGTCTTCGCGCCTGCTGGAACTATCATGAACTCCTGTATCCTAAGATTGCTGCCAGCATGTTTCCCACCGTTGATTATGTTCATCATCGGAACAGGAAGTAGATTGCTGCCAGTCCCGAGGTATTCATGCAACGATAGATTCGCCACCATTGAACCCGCTCTAGCACATGCTATTGACACCGCGGTGACTGCATTTCCTCCGAGCCTCGCTTTGTTCACCGTGCCGTCCAACTCGATCATGGTCTTGTCGATTTCCTTTTGACAG
>JBGOWR010000036.1:0-6738 GCA_041478695.1 Thermoplasmata archaeon
ACAAAAGATCAGGCGAAAGTATCCGCAATCATGGAAGGTCTTGAGCGATACTGCGCAGAAGTAAGGGGCATGCGGATGCTGCGCGATTCCGTCGAGAACGTCTTGGCATCGACCTTTGCTGTCGACCCGAGGAGTCTGATTCTACCTAGAAGGACGGAATTTCATTTGATGTATCAACCGATCGCATGGATCGGGGGAGTGGATCTTGTCGAAATGGAGGAGATACTCGTTCCAGCAAGCGCGGTCTTCCACCCATATTCACAGCCAGAGGACCTCCCGCTCTTTCGAACGAACACGAACGGTCTTGCTTCCGGCAATTCGATGGAGGAAGCCGTACTGCATGGCATTTGCGAGGTGATCGAGAGAGATGCCTGGTCGATATGTGAAGCGGAAAAGAAGGCGAAGGCCGATCTGGCCCTCGGAGACGACACAGGTTTGTCATCCGAACTCCTGGCAAGATTCACGATGAACGGAGTTGAGATACACTTAAAGGACCTCACCAGCGACATTGGCGTACCTACATTCGGGGCGGCCTCGGACGACATTGAGACGCGCGACCCGATTCTTCTGACGATGGGAATGGGGTCCCACCTGAGTCCGGAGATCGCTGTCGTCAGGGCGCTTACAGAAGTTGCTCAGAGCAGACTGACCCAGATACATGGGGCAAGAGAAGACACCGTGGATGGAAAGGGCAGGCAACAGCTTGGATACGATCGGGTTAAGAGGATCAACAGGATGTGGTTCGACAGCAGCGGGACAGAAAGGAACGTCGGGTCGATAGTCGCGTTGGATACGCCCGACATCTATGACGACATCCAAGTATTGTTATCACAGCTTACCGAACGTGGTTTCAAGAAAGTGATCGCGGTCGATCTGACCAGGAAGGAGCTCGGAATGCCGGTGGTGAGGATCATTGTCCCGGGAATGGAGGTATTCGCGATGGATGAAGAGAGGGTCGGCCCGAGATTGACCGGAGGTCTGGTTTGAAGCCGTTGATCTTCCTTGGTCCGAGTCTTTCGCATTCCGAGGCCAGGACCATTCTCGAAGCCGACTATCGGCCTCCTGTGAGACGTGGCGATCTTATGTCATTGGAATCTGGATCTCGAATCGTCGGGATCATTGATGGAGTCTTCATGACCGATGCGGCCGTCGGCCACCGAGAGATACTGTCACTTCTGCAGAATGGCATCAAGGTAGTTGGTGGAGGTAGCATGGGAGCGCTCCGGGCAGCAGAACTGTCCGCCTTCGGGATGGTGGGCGTTGGAGAGATATACAAGATGTATTCGAGCGGCCTGATAGATGGGGACGATGAGGTGGCGCTAGTGTTCAATCCCGAGACCTTGGAACCAATGTCCGAGGCTCTTGTGAATCTACGTTTCAACGTTTCTCGGGCCGTCGAAAGGAATGTCATTTCAGTGACCGAGGCCGATGTGCTGATAGATGAGATCAAGCGGACCTATTTTCCCAAGCGTTCTTATGACCTTCTGCTGAGCATTGCGCACGACAGGTTCGGTAAGGACAAAAGCAACGGGCTGAGAGCGTTCCTTAGAAATCAGGTAAAGGACTTGAAGAAATCCGATGCATTAATGGTCATCGCAACCATCAAAACATTAATAAAATAATAATTATATTAAATCCACGTTAAGCATGAGAATATTAAGACTCTGGCATTTTCACAAACTTAATCAATCGTTTAGTACGGATGGACTCTCCATCCATGGTCAAGCTTATATTCCCGAGCGCTCTAACGAAGTACTGCAAGGGGAGCTGATTCTCGTCGAGTGAGTACTTTCTCAATTGATGGGAATCAGGTTGAGCAAAGGAGGTATTAGATGGCGAAATACAAGGACAAAATAGACTTGTATGACGACAGAGGCAAGCTGATTGAAAGGAACGTGCCGCTGGAAGCCATAAGTCCTCTATATAACCCTGCGATAAAGCGAACCGTCTCCTTGGCCAAGAGGACGATTGCCGTTGACTTGGCCGGAATTGAGAAGAGTCTCAAGACCGGGAAGCTTGGCGGAGGCCATATCAAAGGAAAGGAGATAGACGCTCCGGTCGTTGCGAACGCCGAGAAAATTGCGAAGAGAGTCAAAGAGATGATAAAGGTCTCGAAGGACGACGACACGGAGGTCAGGGTTCTTGCGGAAGGAAAGAGAATGATCGTCGTGGTCCCAGGGCTGAGGCTCGAGGCCGGTGTAGAGTATACCACTGGCTTCACTGCAACAGCTGCTGCGGTCACCCAGACGCTAATCGACATTTTCGACGTCGATATGTTCAGGGCGAACATGGTGAAGGGCGCTGTTTGGGGAAGGTACCCACAGACAATGAACTTCCTTGGTTCGAACTTGAAGTCCATTCTTGAGGTTCCGCAAAACAACGAAGGTGCGGGGTATGCGTTGAGGAACATTATGGCCAACCACGTAGTGGCTTTGACCGGCAGGAACGCTATGAACGCAGCTGCTCTATCGTCGATTCTCGAACAGACAGCGATGTTCGAGATGGGAGATGCGATAGGACCATTCGAGCGGATGCATCTGTTGGGACTGGCATATCAAGGATTGAACGCCAACAACATGGTGTACGACATTGTGAAGGACAACGGAAAAACCGGCACGGTCGGTACTGTCGTCCAATCCCTTGTCGGTAGGGCGATCGAGGACAAGGTCATAAAGGTAAAGGAGAAACTGCCATCTGGCTACAAGGTGTACACAACTAACGATATTCCTTTGTGGAACGCCTACGCTGCTGCAGGAATGCTATGCGCGATCATGGTGAACTGCGGCGCAGCCAGGGCTGCTCAAGGTGTGCCGTCGACGATTCTATACTACAACGACCTGATTGAGCACGAGACCGCCTTACCGGGAGTGGACTTCGGACGAGCTATGGGTACTTCCGTGGGAATGTCCTTCTTCTCGCACTCGATCTACGGCGGAGGCGGACCCGGTCTGTTCCACGGCAACCACGTTGTGACCAAACACTCGAAGGGATTCGTCATACCCGTCATAGCGGCGGGATGTGCACTCGATGCGGGTACGCAGCATTTCTCAGTGGAAGCTACGTCTGGATTGATGAAAGAGGTATTCGGTGACATACCTGAATTTAAGTCACCCATAAAAGCTGTTGGTAAAGAGGCCAAGAAGCTGAAGGGGAAGGTGTAGCGATGCCTAAGACCCCAATTCCAGAGTCAGTACCTCTGCCCGAAGTAATGGTCGTCCCCACACGGTTGCTTTCGGCGAGCACGACCGAGAAGCTTGTGAATAAGATTCGAAAGGTGAGGCACGTCAGGCAGATAACCGTCAGTGGGGAGGATCTTCCCTCTAAGGTCAGCTGGGGCCCCGGGAAGGGTCTCAGAATTGATCATGATGAGCGGCGCGAGATCAATTATGGTGGGCGAGAGATGGAGCTTACGGTGCAGGTAGGAAGGATATTCGCCGAGATCGACGACATCGATAAAGTGCAGAAAGCGGTGAAGGAGATCGAAGCGATCTGTGAGGAATCCCTGCCGTTCGGGTTCCAACTGGAAGTGGGAAGGTATTCGAAATACAGGCCAACCGTTACCGACTACAAAAAAAGGATGAGGTGATTTAAAATGTCATATCAAAGGCAGTTCTATCCCGGCGCATCGTTGCCGGCGAAGAACAGGCGTCGATTCATGGATCCGAGCGTGAAGCTGGACAAGCTTCGCGAGGTCGCCATGGAGGACGTTGTGAAGATTCTTGGTCACCGCCAGCCAGGTGAGGAGTACAAGAGCATTCACCCGCCACTGGAAGAGGGTACCGAGCCAGATTGCCCGATCAGGCAGCTTGTGACCCCCCTTCCAGGCGCGAAGGCGGGGGATAGAATCCGTTACGTCCAGTTCACGGACTCTGTATACTTCGCTCCGATCATACCTTACGTCAGGGCCTGGATGAACGTCTCTAGATTCAGGGGCGTTGACACGGGTACCCTGTCCGGTAGGCAGATCATCGAGATGAGGGAGCGAGACCTCGAGAAGTGCGCGAAGGAGCTCATCGAGAATGAGACCTTTGACCCAGCGAGGACAGGTATCAGAGGCGCGACCGTTCACGGTCACGCATGCCGCTTGGACGAGAACGGATTGATGTTCGATGCCTGGCAGAGATACAGGTGGAACGCCAAGAAAGGCGTGGTTGAATACGTGAAAGACCAGGTCGCCATTCCCCTCGACAAGCCGATATCTGTCGGCAAACCGCTGCCGGAGTCGGAACTGAAGAAGCGGACCACGATGTTCCGCGTCGACGGGGTCGATATGAGGGACGACAAGGAAGTCATGAACGTCAACCTGCGGATACACAGAATGAGAACGCTTGCGGGCTACCAGCCCTTTGCGGTGCAGGAGTGAGGGGGGAACAAAAATGGCAGAGAAAGAGAAGCTATTCCTAAAGGCATGCAAGAGGAAGTTCAAGGAAGACCCCACTGATGTCCACACCAGCTACTACACGTTCGGAGGCTGGAGGCAGTCCAAGAGGAAGAGGGAATGGGTCGAGCAGGCGAACAAGATCGCCAAGAGCAGAGGTATACCGATGATGAATCAGGACATCGGTGTTCCTCTCGGTCAGAGAGTGTTGATGCCCTATCAGCTCTCCCACACGGACATATTCGTGGAAGCAGATGACCTGCACTTCATCAACAATGCGGCGATGCAGCAATGTTGGGACGACATAAGGAGGACGGTAATCGTCGGACTGGACACCGCTCACCAAGTGATCGAAAAGAGACTTGGTAAGGAGGTCACGCCCGAAACGATCAACCACTACCTCGAGACCGTGAACCACACAATGCCAGGTGGTGCGGTAGTGCAGGAGCACATGGCCGAATGCAGCCCTGCTTTGACCGCGGACTGCTATGTCAAGGTCTTCGGCGGGAACGACGAGATCATTGATGAGATAGACAAGTGCTATGTCATCGACATCAACAAGGAGTTCCCTGCGAACCAGGCGAAGCAGCTGAAGGAAGCCGTCGGAAACACCCTATGGCAGGTCGTGCGCTGTCCAACGATGGTCGGTCGCGTCTGCGATGGTGCGACGATGTCAAGGTGGAGCGCGATGCAGATCAGCATGGCGTTCATCAGCTCCTACAAGCTGGCAGCAGGTGAGGCGGCGATCGCGGACTTTGCCTACGCGGCGAAGCACGCATCGGTCGTCGAAATGGGGACAATGATGCCCGCCAGGAGAGCGCGTGGTCCGAACGAACCGGGAGGTATCCCATTCGGTTTCCTGGCAGACATGACACAGTCGTTCCGCAAGTATCCTGACGACCCGGCCAGAGCGGCCCTTGAATCAGTAGCGCTCGGTGCTGTGATCCTCGACCAGATCTATCTCGGATCGTACATGTCCGGCGGTGTCGGCTTCACTCAGTACTCAACGGCCGCATACACCGACAACATACTCGAGGACTACACATACTGGGCGGTCGACAGGATCAAGAGCAAGTATGGCGGCTTCGTCAAGATGAAGCCCTCGATGGCGAACATCGAGCAGCTTGTGAACGAGGTAAACTCATATGCGCTGGAGATGTATGAGAGGTATCCGGCCGCGATGGAAGCTCACTTTGGTGGCTCCCAGAGGGCGACCGTTGCTGCCGCTGCGAGCGGTATCGCGGTCGCGATGGCGACCGGGAACGCCGACTGCGGCGTTAACGGATGGTACCTATCGATGATCCAGCACAAGGAGCGCCTCGGAAGGCTGGGCTTCTACGGATACGACCTACAGGACCAGTGCGGTGCTGCGAACAGCTTCGCATACCGGAGTGACGAGGGTCTTCCCTTCGAGCTGAGAGGTCCGAACTACCCGAACTACGCGATGAACGTGGGTCACCTGAGCGGATACACTGGAATCGCAAACGCCGCACATGTTGCGCGAGGCGACGCGTTCGCCTGCAACCCGCTGATCAAGGTGGCCTTTGCGGACAAGAACCTTCCGTTCGACTTCGCGAACATCACAAGAGAGTTCGGCCGAGGCGGTCTAAGGGAGTTCAGGCCCGCTGGTGAGAGGACCTTGATCATACCACCGGAGTGATCTCTTGAACAAAGGCGACTTTGCAAGGTACAGGAACACCGGAACAGTTGGCAAGGTGGCAGACGTGACAGTGGAAGGAGGGGTGGCGTGGGTTCTCCTTGACACGTACGACCTCTACTACGATGCGTCCGCCCTTGAGCCTGCGAGCCCGGAGCAGTACCACCAGGTCGCCCACAAAGAGAAGACTCTGGAAGAGAGCCTTGAGGACGTCGAGAGGATGAAGCAATCCCTGGAGGAAGCGGAGAAGACGATAGGTCGGATTACGCCCTCCGGGACTTAAACATTTTCCAGTTTTTATATTATTACTTCTATACGAAACTATCCGCCGGGAGGCGATTATCGAGGATCTCTCTTCGTTCGCCTTATGTCGAAGCCGATCAGAACGCTAGCCAACTTAGGGTCGTCCTCGAGCCCATGGGAGGTCCTCACGAGGACGTCCCCCAATGCAGTCGGACTGCACGATACCACATTCTTTATCCCAGGTATCCTCTCGATCTCTGGGAAGCTGATCGGGGGCATCAGGAAGAACTCATGTCTCGTAGGTTTCCTGTCCGTGTAGATTACGAAATCGTCCGAAAGGAAGATCAGGTCCTGGTTCCCCTCGAAGTTGCATCTTTGACCCGGAAGGATCTCTTCGCCCAGCACTGAACCGTTGTCACCCATCAAAAGAACGGTCGGTGATGGCGGAGGGCGAAAACTC
>JBGOWR010000066.1:0-5052 GCA_041478695.1 Thermoplasmata archaeon
ATTTCACTCAGAGTCACCGTCCTCGCTCTCGGCAAGAGACATGCTCTAAGTGATTCTCGACTTCAAATATTCTCGTGAGCTGGCATCACAGCCGCTTCCATCTGCTCTTCTTTGGGATGCTGTTCGACGCGACTGGTACCTCGTGACCCTGTTCCGAGACCATGAAACCATCGGAGTAGGTACCGACCTCAGTTCGGAGGCCCACGTTGTTTCCTCTATAATTATTCCTCATCAGAACAAGGATCCCCGCGAAATAGACCACAAGAACGATGAGGACGGATTGCCAGTAGTATGTAAACAGGAAAGCAACAGCTAGTACTGCAAGCAGACCAATGAACACGAAGAGTGAGACGAACCTTCCGGTATCCGCATTATATATGACCCCTCCCCCTAGATTCGAATAGTTCATGTTACGAGCGACCGGACGCACCTCAGTTAGGAGAACGCGCCATACGCCGATGGTAACGATGACAGCAACGCCGAATGTCACCACATGAAGAACGTCCGATGTCGCGATCACCGCGATCAAAGCGATGAGGTACAAGATCAGAGCAACGCCCATTCTCCTCGTCCGTTTGAAAGGACTGAATGAAGACGGCAGGACAAGCTTTCCGAGAGTCTTCGAGATCACTGTCCCGCTGTACCTTAGTGATTTCGGGACGACACTCGATCCTTTGTCCGATATCCAGTTACTCTTCCTCATAAGGAGCGGCGTTATCGCGCTCATTATGAAGCAGAATGCTCCGGCAAATGGGTAGAGCTCGCTGCCTTTTGTGACGCCAATGGATTTGCTTCCAACGGTTGCGTACATGACTGACTCCGCGCCCCGACCGCACAATGCCGCACTCATGGAAGTTGAGGCCCTCGATGAGAAACCAAGGAAATAGGCCAGGATGGCGGTAATGATGAGATCATTCAGCAGGACAATCGGGATGGCAATCGCCACTATCCACCACACCTGGGTGAACATCGAAGGATCTATCAGCATGCCAAACGAAACGAAGAATATGGCGACGAACGCATCCCTGAACGGTACGATCTTCTCCTCGAACCTGTCAGAGACCTTCGTCTCCGCGAACACCATACCGATGAAGAACGCACCTATTATCGCCGGGACGCCACATGCCTCAGCAAGTGCTGCCGACAGGAACACTAGACCAAGGGCGAACAGAACGAACATCTCATCGCTCTTTATCTTTCGGAGGTGCGAGACCGTCTTCGGAATCACCCAGATGGCAAGGAAGACGAAGAAGAGGTAGAAGGCGACAATCCCGATGGTCAACTTTGTCAGGCTCATTGATGTTCCAGGCCCTTTTATCATCAGTCCGCCAATGATCGTGAGCAGCACCATTGAAAGGAAGCTCTCGACTATCGCCATTCCAAGCAGGAATTCGGTCTCGGGGTTGCCCAACCGCTTGAGCTCGATCAGAGATTTGGCGGTGATGGCGGTGCTGCTCATCGCAATCACACCAGCTAGGAAGATCGTGTCGATCATTGGCCAGCCTAATGCAGTCCCCAGCAGCACACCCGAAAACATGCCAATACCAAGGTTAATCGTCGCAAGCAACGCGGCGGGTGCCTTCGTCCTCTTGAGCTTGCTCACCGAGAACTCGAGACCGACGAAGAACATTAGGAGGATGAGGCCGAGATGAGACAGATATTCGATGAAGGTGGTGTCCCGAATGATGCCGTCATAGGATATCCCCTCGACGACCAGATGGATATTCGGACCGATCAGAATTCCGGCCAAGATGTAACCGAGGATGACGCTCTGCTTCGCCTTCGATGCCAGCGCCGCCCCTATGAAGGCGATGAGCATTACAGCTCCTACCTCAAACATGACGCTCTCCGTCGTTACCATTCTCTGATCTCAGTCTCCTGAGGTAGGTCTGCTTCCGACCATCATCACAGGACTGGTCATGTTTGCGCCTTTGAACGATATCGAAACGCTTGCTGCATGTTCAGGCGCTACCAGCAAGTCGATCCGGCTCGACGTGCCCTCCGGGCAAGATCGCTCCAATCGAAGGCCTATCGCATTTGACTGACGCTCCCATACCATCCCATCCGAAGCAGGAACAGGCCCAGTGCATCCCTTGCTGCAGTAATTAACAGACGATACAAAAGCTTTTCTGGTTCTTCCCCGCGTTCCAGAACAAGGTCGCCGACCGTCCATGAACTCAAGTCCGTAGAACTGAATGGCAGAATGGATTATATTCTCCTGAGGTCAGTTAGTTATTTAGCACATGATGAATATCGCGGACAACGCTTCTGAGGACAGGAAGATGGATGAGGACAGACCCTGGCATTCGATCGATGCCAAAGACATCGGTAAGGCATTGGAGACCGACATAGACGCGGGCCTCACCGGGTCTGAGGCACGCGCGAGGCTCGAGAAATATGGTCGCAATGTCCTGGCTGAGAAGGAGAAGGCCTCTGCCCTCAGGGTCTTGATCAAACAGTTCAAGAATATTCTCATCATAATCCTGTTGATAGCGACAGCGTTGTCTGCCAGCATGGGGGAGGCAATAGATGCTATCGTCATCGTCGTCATCATCATCTTCGTGGTCCTCCTCGGCTTCTTCCAGGAGTATCGTGCGGAGAGGACACTGGACGCGCTCAAGAAGATGCTCAGCCTGACGTGCATCGTCAGGAGAGAAGGGTCCGAAGCCGAGATCGCTGTCAGCGATCTTGTTCCTGGCGACTTGGTGATTCTAGGCGCTGGAAATCGAGTCCCAGCCGACATGCGATTGGTCGATTCAATCGATCTCCGGATCGATGAGGCCCCTCTCACTGGTGAGTCTGTTCCAGTTACAAAAACGCTGGAACCCCTACCGGAAAACACCCAGACGGCGGACCGTACGAATATGGTCTTCGCCGGGACGACGATCGTATACGGGAGAGGGAGGGCGATCGTAGTCACCACAGGGATGAAAACCGAGTTTGGAAAAATCGCGCAGACGTTGAAAACCGTGGTCAGCGAGAAGACGCCTCTCGAACGTAGGATGAACGAGATAGGCAAGAAAATCGGATTTCTAGTCCTCGCCATCATTTTCATCGTTGTTACAGTGGAACTTGTTGAAGAATATCTGATCGCAGGTCATTTCGAACCTGATCTGTTAGTCAAGGTTCTTCTTTTTGGCATAGCCCTCGCAGTCGCTGCAGTGCCAGAAGCTCTGCCTGCCGTCGTTACGGCGAACCTCGCGATCGGAATGCGGATACTCGCCAAACAAAACGCACTCATCAGGAAGATGCATGCAGTTGAGACGCTAGGATGCACGCAGATCATATGCTCCGATAAGACCGGCACGCTCACAAAAGGAGAGATGACGGTACGAAAGGTGTATTTCGACGGGAGATTCTTCGACGTATCCGGTGCTGGGTACGAAGCAATTGGTCAAGTCTCATTGAACGGAAGACCGATTGAGGAGGCAGAGAAGAAATCAATGCTTAAGGTCGCTTTTGCCGCGGTCTCGTGCAATGACGCTCGTATTGACGTCGTAGAGGGCAAGAGAAAGATCATCGGCGATCCGACAGAAGGCTCATTACTTGTATTTGCAGAGAAGCTCGGTCTGAGCCCGATGGATATTGGAGCCGCCTATCCGCGCAAAGCCGAACTACCTTTTAGCTCAGAAAGGAAAGTGATGACCGTCGTCAATTCTGGTCCGAATGGCTCTCTCATCGCGAGCATGAAAGGTGCGATGGAGATGGTGGTCAAATCCTGCACTCACGTCTTCGATAATGGTATGAGCGTGGTACTATCTGACGAGAGAAGAAAACGCATCATAGAGATAAACGACGAGATGGCGAGCAATGGCCTCCGCGTTCTTGCGATAGCCGAAAGGGACTTGCCATCGAACTCATCGTTCTCCGACAAATCAAACGTCGAGAAAGGCTTTGTGTTCCTGGGACTCATAGGAATGATCGACCCGCCCAGGCCGGAAGCAATGGAAGCGATCCGAGTGGCCAGGGAAGTCGGAATTAGAACGGTAATGATCACGGGCGACCACAAACTGACCGCGATGGCGATCGCGAAGGAACTCGGAATATTCAGTTCGGGCGATCTCACTCTAACAGGTGAGGAGCTTGAGCGTCTCGGCGACGAGGAATTTGTGGGAATCGTCGATAGAGTGACTGTCTATGCTCGGGTATCACCCTCTCACAAACTCAGGATTGTGAACGCTTGGCAAAGACAGGGTCGCGTCGTGGCGATGACGGGAGACGGAGTGAACGATGCTCCCGCCTTGAAAAGCGCAGACATAGGAATCGCGATGGGCATAACTGGAACTGATGTCACAAAGGAAGCTTCCGCCATGGTGTTGGCTGATGACAACTTCGCCACCATAGTCAAGGCCGTGGAGCGGGGTCGTTGGATCTACGACAACATCAAGAAGTATCTGACATACCTCCTTCAGGCGAACCTCATCGAGATCGCCGTCATTAGCATCGGAGCACTATTCGTGATGCGCCTGCTGGGATATGAAGGGGAAGACGCTCTTCCACTCCTCCCGATTCATATCCTATACATCAACCTTGCCACAGATGGGTTGCCCGCGCTAGCTCTCTCCTTCAGCCCCCCTGACCCCGACATAATGCAGCGTCCTCCTCGCAAGAAGAACGAGTCGGTCTTCACAAGAGACGTGAAATTGTTTCTCATCACGGCCATACTGGTGCAGACACCGATACTCCTCGCTGCCTTCGTCACTGCGTTGCCGGAGGGAGTCGACGCTGCGAGGACGAGATTGTTCCTCACACTTGTCTTCATCGAACTTGCGGTCGCACTGAATTGCCGTTCGCTCCAGTTCACGATAGATAGAGCGAAGCCTCACAAATGGCTGCTCCTGGCGATCGTCTGGGAAATCATCCTGTTGATCGTTCTACTCGCTTTTTCTCCTACGAGAGATGCGCTACACCTCACAATCCCAACGATCATCGACGTCGCCTGGATAATCAGCGGAACGGCTATCACATTCGTCGTAATGGAATCAATAAAGCGCTTCGTCCTTCCACGGAGAAGTGGTTCCTCCGCATGATCAAAGTGACCAGTGAATAATC
>JBGOWR010000008.1:0-13471 GCA_041478695.1 Thermoplasmata archaeon
GCTATCGTGGCTCTTCCTGTTGGCGCTCATTGAGTTCATGGCGATTGCCGTGGCAGCCGGATTGATTTGGGGTTGGGCGTTCGATCGGAATTCGATCTTGGGCCGATCAAGGACTAAAAGGGGCAAAAGGGCAGTCGTAGCTTTCCTTTCAGCGTACTTTATAGTTCCATTATCGATTTTGGCCGTACCATACTACTTCGTTTGGTTTGTATTCTACTGATGGAGTTGGGGGTCTTCAAAGACTGCTTCGGGATTTTGGATCCGCAACCATGTTCCTCGGCGATCCCGATTCCCCGATAATCCTTCCTTCAGGACTGTCAGAAATGCCTAAATGTTTGGGTCAAGTTGAGCCCACTCCCCCGATCATCCATCATCACCAGGTCCGGTTGCAGTGTTTGCAGGAATAATCGAGATGAGTCTCGAGAAATAGTTGTCTGGATGAGATGATATGTGGGCTCACCCGGATTCGAACCGGGGAACTTCGCCGTTCCGACCCCAAATGAGGGGGATGTCAGGGCGACGTCATAACCACTAGACCATGAGCCCAACTGGATTTGCGGATATGTGTTAGTTCTCTATATGTTTTTCGCATAAGACCGATCATGTGCGGATAACGATCTGGACCGGTCGGAAATTACCGGATTCTCGGCATGGTCGTCACGTATCGTGCCGGTCATCAAGACCTCGTTCGCGTCCCGAGAAATATCTTTATTCCGGAACTGCTTTCGCGGGTCCATGGTAAAGCAAGTCCACGCTGCCCACGTCCTCGTGAAGGAGGAGGCAAAGGCAAAGGAACTCCTCGCCAAGATCAAGGCGGGCGAAAGCTTCTCGGACCTCGCCAAGAAGTTCTCGACATGCCCTTCCGGAAAGAAGGGCGGAGACCTAGGATGGTTTGGCAGGGGTCAGATGGTGCGCGAGTTCGAGAACGCGGCCTTCGACGGCGAGAAGGGCAACGTAGTCGGTCCGATCAAGACGCAGTTCGGCTGGCATCTGATCAAAGTGCTCGAGAATAGATAGCGGTCTTTGAGACTCCTCGATGATCGATCGGTCCGAAGTTCAAGTGGGTCGACGTATCTATTCTGCTCTTCACTTCGATTATTGTCTAACTTCCATCCCGCAACGTATTAATCCTCGTCGGATATTCAGCCGATTGGGATGCAGATGCCAGAGATACTTCTGTTCACGAAACCCGGCTGTCAGAAATGCGATTACGTCAAGGAGAAGATGCCAAAGGATCTCGGCGTCCAGATAGTGGACATGTCTTCTGCCGAAGGTCTGGCCGAGGCCGCATACTTTGAGATACTCCACAAGAACGCCCCGATCCTCATCGTGGATGAGCACAGGTTCGAAGGCGCCATCCCGATCCTCGAGAAACTCAAGATGCTTGAGCAGTGCGATGGCGAAAGTTGATTATTCTTAGAACCTTTCTCGAACCAGAATGATAGCTCTAGGCATAGAGGGTACCGCCCACACCGTCGGGATCGGGGTGGTCGATGACTCCGCGAACATACTTGCTAACGAGATCGAGATGTACAAGCCCGAGAAGGGTGGCATCCACCCGAGGGAAGCGGCCAACCACCACGCTGAAAGGGTCGCGCCGCTCATCGAGAAAGCGCTCAAGACCGCGGGGATCGGAGCTCACGACGTCGACCTGGTCTGCTTCTCCCAAGGGCCCGGACTTGGACCTTGCCTTAGGACCGCCGCGACCGCTGCCAGAGCACTTTCTCTCACTCTCGAAGTGCCTATCATCGGCGTGAATCACTGCATCGCACACCTCGAGATCGGGGTGGCGAAGACCCCCGCAAGGGACCCAGTGCTTCTTTACGCCTCCGGCGGCAACACCCAGGTCATCGCCTTTGCCAATGGGCGGTACAGGATCTTCGGCGAGACGCTCGACATCGGGATCGGGAACATGTTCGACAAGCTCGGTCGGGAGATCGGTCTGGGATATTATGCGGGACCGAAGGTCGAGAAACTGGCTCTCGAGGGCAAGAGACTGCTCGAGCTGCCCTACTCGGTCAAGGGAATGGACATGGCGTTCTCTGGCATAATGACCGCCGCTCTATACCTCCGGTCGAAGGGGGAGAGCCTTGAAGACATCTGTTTCTCCACCCAGGAGACCTGCTTCGCCATGTTGACCGAGGTTACCGAAAGGGCGATGGCCCACGTAGAGAAGAAGGAGGTATTGCTTGGCGGCGGGGTCGTTCAGAACAAGCGCCTTCGCGAGATGGTCTCGAAGATGGCCAAGGACAGAGGGGCGATGATGTTCGTCCCGGAAGCGAAGCTGTGCATCGATAACGGGGCGATGATTGCCTGGACTGGACTCGTCATGTACAAATCCGGGATCAGGATGACCATCGACGATACTCACATAAGACAGAGGTTCAGGACGGACGACGTCGAGGTCACTTGGCGTACCTAGGTCAAGGGTTTCTTCATCTTCTGGGTGCCTATCAGTTCGTTCAATCTCTGGAGGAACTCCTCCTCCTTTCCTTTCGGGACCGTCGCTCCGCTCGCGATCGCATGTCCGCCCCCTACACCGCCCACCGCGACCGAAGCTTCCCTCAGGCCGACCGAGAGATCGACCCCCTTGGCGAGGATGTCAAAGGTCGCTCGGGAAGAGACCCTCGCGCTATCTCCCACGACAGAGAGCGCGATCGTCGGCTTGTCCTTGTCTCCGATGTACTGCATCGTCAGTCCGCAGATCATCCCTGACAAGCTGGGGTTGTCGCTGTAGAAATACTGGATGTGGTCCATCTTCGAGAGCCCCTTCGCCTCTACATTCTGAAGGGACGAAAGGACGCTGCGCTTGTACTCCTTTCTCAGCCCGGCCGCTTCCTCCATCGATCTCTGGTCACTCATCGCGCAGCCTAGCCCTATGCCTTCGTTGTCGGTCCTGCCGCAGGCGTTGAACAATGATGCGAGGTCCGAAGCGAACATCTTCCACTCCGGGAAGTAGTATCTTTCGCGCGCGAGCTCCTCCAGCGTGCTCAACGAGCACCCTTGTTTGAGCAACGTCAGAGCAAGAAGAGATGCGAGTTTCCTCTTCGCGCTATCGGTCAGGTCCTCGAGTTTCGCTCCATCCGGCACTTCCGCTTCAGACAGGAGCGTCTTCGTCCCGTTCTCGTTCCCGCTCACCCCGATTATGTAGGGGTCGATCGATGAGAAGAGCGTGTCCTTGAGGATGCCGCTGGGAAGAATGGAACCGTGCTGGACCTCGACTACCTTCCTCTCGATCCCTTCCTGAAGCAGGTACTCGTTCACACCGCTCAATCCTCTGATGTGCTGCCTGTCCCCAACTATCCCTCCGAACGCGATAGGGAGGAGATGCCAGTTGGTCTCCGACATTTTCGATGCGAGCAGCATGCAGAGGGCGCTGGCCGAGCAACCAGTCATGCCGTCGACTCCCCACAAATGAGGGTTCACATAGATCACCTTCTCAGAATCTCCTTGCAGCGAATGATGATCGAGGACCACCACATTTGAATCGAGGGCGCCCAGCTCCCTTAGGTAGCTGCTCCCCATGTCCGCCATGATTATACATTCAGCGTCGTCTTTCGTCAGAGCCTTGATGACCTTCTCGTCGAGGCTCTTCACCAGGGTGGCTTGGAATCGTATTCTCTTCTGGAGAAGGGCATTGCAGATCACGCCTGCGGACGCGATGCCGTCGGCATCGTAATGCGACACGACTCTGATCACCGAATGCTTCTCGATATCGGCTGCCGCGCTGGATATACGGGAAAAAAGCGCTTGCGGGAGTACGGTGGCTCCCTCCATCTTCCTCACTCTATCAGCAGTTCAGCGGTCGACAAAGAGTACGTCCAGTTATCTGGGAGAATGCCCATTCTCTTGTAGTACTTCACGAGGCGTCTGATCCTCGATTCGATGAGTTGCAGGCTCCTCTTCGTAGCGTAGTCCTTCTTGTTCTCCACCACGTGAGCATCGACATTCAACGCTTTGCGCATGAGGGACTGCAAATCGTCCGGTATCTCGGGCGTCAGATTGTTTTCCTTCAGGATATCCAAGACGCTCTTTCCGGTGGACAGTCGCACGTTCGGAACTGCGTGCTGGTCTCTGAGAACAAGCCCGATTTTTGCCGCCTTAAGCCCATCCTTCGCGAGTTTAATGATGAGCTTCTCTACCTCTTCCGTGCTCAGCGGGACCCATGAGGGATTCTCGCTTGTCAATGGTCTCCTCGACCCGGATTTTCCCTTTCGTCTGGCATGCATGCGCGCCATCGTAATCCTCCATTTCAAAGTTCTTAAGTCGGCGGCGAAGTGGGAGCCAATTCTCCTACTACTATATAAGGATTGACAGTTCTAGATCCTCTTCTCTTTGGTTGTATTCTCCCTCGCCCAGCAGAGGACTTCCGCGTACTCGTAGCTCGGGAACGCTAGGTCTGAAGGCAGTGAGTCGAAAAGTCTCCACTGCATCTCCCCCTCTCCGATTCTCTCCCCGATTCGTCCGGTGTAGACAGTGCCACCGGGGACCTCTTCTTTTGACAAGGGTATGAACCAGTGACCGACCTCCTCCATGAATTCCCTGACCACGGCATCATCATCCGTCTCGGAGCTCATCGCCCGTCCCCCTGGCATCTCCCATCCTCTTCGCTTCTTGTTGTAGACCATCACGAATCTGTCGCCTGAGAAAGCGACAGCGTAGACGAACCTCATTTCCTCTTCACCGCTATCATCGCATGGTCCTTTTCAAGGGGTTCTAGCGGGACGACCTCCACCACTTTGAACCCCTTCGTCCTCAGGTCCGACCCAGCCTCTCTGAAGATGCTTTCTGGAGCCCTGGTCACGTCTTCGGACCGAGCCTTGATCGCGATCATACCGTTCGAAGCTCCGAACATCTCCATGTTCTTGATGAAGATGGACGTCTGATTCTTCTGAGCGACATCCTGGTATACGGTCTGGACATTCTCCACCATGAACTTGTAGTCCCCGGGTCTCGCGGCGTCCGCCAGGATCGGCACCATGTTCTTTCTCTTTTCACAAAGCATCACGAGGTCCCTGAACGATCTCGGTGATATCTCGACACAATAGACCGTGCCCTTCGTTACGATATCGGATATATGACTGGCTGTCGTGCCGCTCGCGGCACCGAGGTACAGCACTCTGGTGTCCTCCACGAAAGGAAAGAACCTCCCTCCGAGTCTGAGGTACGCCGCCAACTTGCTTCTGCTTGGCATCCATTCCCTATACTCCTCAGCTCCCTGTGAGTACAGACGCTCTCCATAGACCCGTTCGGTCGGGTTCATGTTTCTGGTGAAGAGATGCTCGGAATCGGTGAACACTCCCTTGAACTCCTTCTCGACGATCGTCTTGCCGATACCCATTCGTCCGAGAGAGCGTATCGTCGAACTTAAATTCTGCTACGTGCTCCATTCATTCCGTGGCCGAGAACGAGGGAAAGAGGATAGAGGAGCTCTCGAAGAGGATCGGCAACCTCGAGGAGTCGGTAAAGGATGTGACCAGACCCTACTCGGAGATCGTCGGCCAGCTCTCGCAATTCCAGGACATCGTTCAGAAATACTTCCGCCTCCTGGACCTTTACCAGAGGCACGGTGTCATCTCGATAGACGTGATCCTTCCCGAGGTCAAGGACCCGATCTCCAAGGAGATCATGAGGGCATTGATGGATAGGCCTGGGATGAACATCTCTCAGATAACCGAGGACATCAGGAGGAGGAAGGGAAGCGCGTCGAGGAGGATCGTGAGCGCCAGGCTCGATTCCATGGTCGCTAAGGGCGTGCTGGTCGTTGAGACCGGTAAGAAGTCGAAGTCTTACAAGATATCCGAGTCGGTGGTCAAGAAATGGTCACAAGTGCTCGGATTGTCGAAGTAGAGTGAACGACACTGTTCCTTCTAGAAAGAAAAGCAAGGAGGAATGGGAGAATGAAGAAGGATGTGACGAGATTGTTCCTCATGACCGATGAAGGAAGGAACGACATGGCAAAGAAGAAAGAGGCCGCAAGGGCGAGTCTGTTCATCATGGGAATGATAAGGTAAGGAGGTAGGAAGAATGCCAAGCGATGATATACCGGATGTCGAGAAGCTGAGGGATCTGTTCAAGGTACTGTCGGACAGCGTGCCGCAGCTACTGGAGAACGTAACGAAGGTCCTCTACGAGGCAAAGAGCGGAGAGGAGTTCGGGAAGGCGGTCGCCGGGTTCTACCAGGCGATGGTCTCCGCAGGAATGAGCAAGGAGCAGGCGTTCGCGCTGACGAAGGAGTATATGTCTAACCTAAGCATCGGAGGCATGCTCAAAGGCATCGCCGGTGGTGCGGTCGGAAGCCGCGGCGAAGATAGCGATCTCGGGTAGAAGATAAACGAGAAGAGCCGGAAAGAGATGGAAAAGGAATTCGATGAAAAGCGATCAGCAGAGAAGTGCAAGAGAGGCTGGGCCGGTCATGTTGGCATTCGCTGCCAGCGCCCCCACTCTCTTGCTCCGGTTGTTCATCTCATACCTAAAGGCGAAAAGAAGGGCAAATGCCGCCAGCAAGGAGTTCTTCAGGGCTCTGATCGCTGGTGGGATCCCAAAGGATGAGGCGAGATCGCTCGCAGACACATATTCGTCTTCGGTCAGCATAAGGAAGATGATGAGAGACTTCGGTATGCCAGCGATTACAGGTAGATTGACGAAGAGGTCCTGATTCTTCCTTACAAAGAATCGTCGTCCAAGGTTCCTAACGGCATTGCCAAGTAGGATGGGGATTCTCATGAGCTTACCAGCATCATCTTGACAGACAGTCTCCCGGATAAAGATATAAGGGCCCGATTACGTTCTCCCAGCGATGCGCGAGACTCTTGAGAGTATTTCAGACAGAGTGAGAGAAACGATTGGTCGCCTCCCACAATCCGACGACATGTCCGAGGAGTTGTTCATGGGTGCGGACGGCACGCCAACATGCCGTATTGACAAAGTGGCGGAGGATGTCGTGCTAAGCTGTCTGGACGAAATGCATCTCCCCTGGAACGTCCTGAGCGAGGAAGTTGGATTCGTCGACCGCGGCGGAGAGAGGACGCTGGTCTTAGATCCGATCGACGGCACTCACAACGCTCTTCTCGGCATTCCATTGTACAGTGTCTCCTTGGCCGTGGGAACGTCCTCGATGTCGAATGTCGAGGCCGGACTCGTCAGGAACTTGGTCTCGGACGAGGTATTCTACGCTGAGAAGGGCAAGGGCGCTCTGCGCGATGGGAAGAAGATGCGCGTGCGCGGATATTCCAAGGACGATTCTGCTTTCCTGGTATACCTCGGGAAGTATGCGCATGATGACAGTCTGAAGGTGGCGAGGGCGTCCACGAGGACCAGGTCCCTCGGCTGCGCGTCTTTGGAGATGTGCATGGTCGCCGAGGGAAGGTTGGACGCATATTACATGAACTGCGAAGTGCATGAGAAATCCATCAGGGTCGTCGACATCGCGGCCAGCGCCTTGATATTGAGGGAGGCGGGTGGAGGTCTCGTCAATTTGAAGGGGAAGGAGTTGGATATGCCATTCGACCTGCGGGCGAGGAGCAACTTCCTCGCCTTTGGAGACCCTGAGGTCAAGAAGGTGATACTGTGAGGTTAGGGATCACCGCCAACGTCGATGTCCCGGATGCGATGAGCATTTGCAGGAAAGTCATCGACGCTCTGGACGGATATGATGTTCTGCTCGAGACCGGAATCGCGAAGAAGCTGGGGAAGAAAGGCAAGCACGTCCAGGATATGGAAGTAGACGTTCTGATCACGGTCGGCGGGGACGGGACGATACTAAGGTCCCTGCAGCGCAACAAGGCTCCGATCTTCGGGATAAACGCCGGCGTTCTTGGTTTCCTGACGGAGATCCCGGCGAAGGACATCGAAATTGGAATCCAGAAGGTCCTCAGAGGCGACTACATCATCGATGAGAGGTTGAAGCTGAAGACGATGGTCGATGGGAAGAGGCTCCACGATTCGATGAACGAGACCGTGGTCCACACTGCGAACATAGCCAAGATACGGCAGTTCCAGGTCTACGTGGACGACCAGATGGTGATGGACGTCAGGGCCGATGGCATAATCGTCGCCACACCGACAGGATCGACCTGCTACGCGATGAGCGTCGGCGCCCCGATAGTCGATCCAAGGGTCGATGCGGTGGTCATCGCTCCAATGGCCCCGTTCAAGTTCGCGGCCAAACCGCTCGTGGTCCCGGCGACGAGCATCATAAAGCTCAAGCTCGACAGACCAAAACCATGCGTCGTCGTCGTAGATGGCCAGGAGATGCACAAGATGAACGGGGACGAGATGGTGGAGCTCACGGTCTCGGAGAACAGGGCCCGTTTCATCAGCTTCGGCAGGGACTTCTACGCCAGGCTCAGGGACAAGCTCATGGGTACCTTATGACGGAAGGGAAGCGCAGGAAGGTCTGGGGCATCGATCAAGAGGTCCTCGAGATGATAAACGAGTCCGCGAAGGAGACGTATCCCAACGAGTTCCTCGCGACTCTCCGGGCGGAGAAAGGTGTCGTCACGGAGATCCTCCTGCTTCCCGGTACTCTATCGGGAGAGCGGTCCGGCACATTCCAACTGCACATGCTGCCGATCGATTTCAGCGTTGTTGGAACGATCCACTCCCATCCATCATTCAGCAATAGGCCCTCTGAGGCGGACATTTCGTTGTTCGGTCGGTTCGGGAACACGCACATAATCACGTGCGTCCCGTTCGACATGGGAAGCTGGAGCGCTTACGACTACAACGGAGAGGAGATCGAGCTCGAGGTCGTCTAGAGCACCCTGCTTCCCGGTCCGACCTTTCCCCGCGCCAGTGCGCCAGGGCCGATGATGGCATTCTCCCATATGATCGTCCCGGAGTCCAGCATGCTATTGATGCCAGTCTTCACGTCATCGCCCATTATGACCCCGAGCTTCCTTCGCTCCGTATCTATGGTGTTCCCACCGAACGAGACCTTGACGGTCATTCCATCGAACCTCAGATTCGCGACCTTAGTGCCGGCCCCGAGGTTGCATCTCTCCCCAATGATGCTATCTCCGATGTAGTTGTGGTGTGGAATGTGGCTGCCCGTCATGATGATCGAGTTCTTGATCTCCACGGAACTGCCAACGCGGCACTTCGGACCGATGCAGGTCGATGGGCGGATGTAGCAATTCGGACCGATGTCACATCCTTCTGAGATGTAGACCGGGCCTTCAATGTAGCTTCCGCTCCTTATCCTCGCACCCTTCTCGACGACGACCTCCCCGAGCAAGCGCACTCCATCCTCGATGGCACCCTGGATTCTGCCTTTCATCCTTGACATGAGGATCTCGTTCGCCCTCAGCAGGTCCCACGGTCTACCGACGTCGATCCAATCGCCCTTCAGCCTGTGCACCAGGACGCTTTTCGATTTTGCCAGATTGTTCAACGTGTCCGTTATCTCGTATTCGCCACGGGATGACTTCGCCGTATTCTTGATCTCCTTGAATATCTCCGGGTTGAAAATGAATATGCCAGCGTTGATCAGATCGGTGGGAGGGATCTGGGGCTTCTCAATGATCCTGGCAAGCTTCCCTCCCGACATCTCTATGACCCCGAATCTTTGAGGGTCCTTTACCGTCACGGCTCCGACGACCGTCGACCTCTTCCTCTCGTGGATGGCGATCATCTCGCCGACGTCCGATTCCGATATGACCACGTCGCCGTTCACGCAGATGAACGGCTCTGTCATCGTCTGCTCGGCGACGCCTATCGCATGGGCCGTCCCCATCCTCTCCTTCTGCTCCAAGTAATGGATCTTGATCCCTTCTCGCGAACCGTTTCCGTAGTACTCCTTGATCTTATTGGCCTTCCAGCCGACCAAGAGGACGATCTCCTTGACGCCGACGGCTGAGAGAGCGTGGAACACGTGGCTAAGGAACGGTTTTCCTGCGACGACGATCAGAGGCTTTGGGACGTTCGAGGTGAGAGGTCTCAGTCTCGTACCCTCTCCCGCGGCCAGCACCAGTGCTTTCATGACAGGCACCTCTTCACTATCGGTCCATATATCCCCTTCAACCTTTTCAATTCCTCCTCTGACCTCGCCTCGGCCGTCACGCGCAACTTCGGCTCCGTGCCGGATATCCTTATGAGGAACCAGCCGTCCTCGTAATTGGCTCTGAAGCCGTCAAGGGTCAACAGTCTGTCGCACTTCACGTTCTCCATCTCGCCCTGGACCTTTGTCTCCAAGAGCTTCTTTCTCGATGGATCGAACGAAAACGATTCCCTCGTCACAGGGTAGGAAGGGAGGGCATCTATCATACTGGACAGTGGCTCATCCGCGGTCATTTTGGCGAGCAGTGCGCCGGCGTAGACGCCATCTGGACAATAGGTCTCCTTGGCGAATATGAACGTTCCAGACGGTTCCCCTCCGAACTCGAGCGCGGTCCTCTTCAAAGCTTCAGATACGAAGACGTCGCCAACGCGACAACGCACCACAGGATTCCCAGTTATATCATCAAGTATCATCGAGGCGTCGATCGGGGCGACAATTCCCTTGGTTCCACACTTCGAAGCGAACAGGGCTAGAAGTCTGTCTCCCCCCACGAACCTCCCCTTCTCGTCTATGGCCACCATTCTGTCTCCGTCCCCATCATGAGCTATGCCGACATCGGCGGTCTTCCTCAAGACCGCGTCCCGGACGTCACCCAGTTGGTCCTCCGTCGGTTCTGGAGATCTTCCGGGGAAGAACCCATCGGGCTGGGTGTTTATCCCGAACACCTCGCATCCCAACTTCCTGAGCAGCAATGGAGATATGACCGACGTAGCGCCACATCCACAGTCGACCGCGACCTTCGATTCGAACGTCCCCAATGATCTGACTATGGATTCGATGTGAGCTTCGATCGCGCCCTCGTGATCATACGCCCTTCCGACGTTTCGCCAGTCAGCTTTCCCGAACTCCTTCTCTGAGATGTGTTCCTCGACCTCGATCATCTGCTTCGTGTTGAAAGCCGAGCCGTCGGGATTCCACATCTTCACGCCGTTATACTCCGGGGGATTGTGCGAGGCCGTTACCATCAGGCCACAATCGAAGGCCCGCGATGCTCTTGCGAGCGTAGGAGTGGGGACCAATCCAGCGTGGTAGGTGCTTGACCCAGCGGACGTGACTCCAGCGATCAAGGACTGCGATATCATGTCCCCGCTCGTCCTGGTGTCCTTTCCAAGGACCACCTTCTCATACAGCGTGCCGACGGCGGAGCCGATGTCGGACGCGAGTTCGATAGTGAGGTCCTTTCCCACGATCCCTCTTATTCCCGACGAACCGAAGAGCAACATCTTCACCAGACCGTTCTGGAAGAAGGCTCGGCGCAGATAAATCTTTTCAATTCCGATGTTTCATCTAAATTGAAAAAAGTCGCTAGCATAGCCAGCATGTATCCATGTAACTGGCCGAAGGCGATTTCTAAGG
Source organism: Thermoplasmata archaeon (assembly GCA_041478695.1). Taxonomy (GTDB): domain Archaea; phylum Thermoplasmatota; class Thermoplasmata; order Methanomassiliicoccales; family JACIVX01; genus JAJRAG01. The sequence continues at coordinate 11,417 of JBGOWR010000008.1, forward strand.
AAAAGTTCTTAAAGACCGGCGAAGCTGGATAGTGAACATTATAGGAAAAATTTTATATATGGGAGTAATGCATTACATACTGGGTCGTATGGCCAACATATGGCCCAGATGCACAGGAGGGAAGTAACTTTGGTAATGGAGCAAGTTAGTCTGGACAAAGCGAAGGAAATCGCGAAGAAGAAGGGTCTGAAGCCCGGACGTGTCAAGGGAACAAACGGTGTCCAGTTCACTAAGGGAAGCAACGCCCGCCTCGAGATCATATCTTGGGACGACTTCGAAGCCACCTTGAAGAAGAGGAGCCTTGGAGTTTACGAGAGCGGCGGCTGGATGAAGATAATGAAGAAGATGAAGTGATCATTCTTCCAGGAAAATCTTTCCTTACCTTTTTTCCAATTTTCCTTATTATTTTCGTGCCCTCTAGATCGTTCGGCTCGTTTTCATGATCAGCCAGTTCTTTGTGCTCTTCTCTTTCCCGGCGAACCTGATTAGAGCGTAGTTTCCATCGAGCTTCTTTCCTTTGAGCGTCACGACGATCTTGCTGTCCGTTCTCTCTATCAGGTCGAAGGAGCCTTTGTCCCAGATGATCACCTTGCCACCGCCGTACTCTCCCTCTGGAATGTCGCCTTCGAAGTCGGCGTAGGTCAGTGGATGGTCTTCGGTCTCCACCGCGAGTCTCCTGGTCTTCGGTTCGATGGGGACTCCCTTTGGGACCGCCCAGCTCTTGAGAACCCCGTCCAGAGAAAGGCGGAAGTCATAGTGAAGATGAGAGGCGTGATGTTCTTGGACAACGAAGATGTTCTCATTCTTACCCATATGGATCTCTTCATCTCCGGGCTCCGAGGTTTGCTTGAAATCCCTTCTCGCCTTGTACTTCTCCAGTGACAGACAGACACCAGGAGGATGAGGGCCGCGCGTCTTATTTATTCCTTTCCAGGCATGTTCGGGATCGATGAACATCATTGACACTTCAATCTTCCACTGTCCGCGGCAAGTTATTAGTATTCTGATGTATTGTTCCTATCCCACTGTCAATCTAGGCAGTGCATGCAGGGATAACCAAGCTTGGCCAAAGGTGCGAGATTCAGGGTCTCGTCGCGCAGGCGTTCGGGGGTTCGAATCCTCCTCCCTGCACCAACTCCTCGTCCAGTTTTCAATTCTCTGATTTCAATTAAGAGGGAAATGCTCTTGCTGCATCCATCAGACCTCTTTCTCTCTGCCACGTCCTTCTTCAGAACGTCAGTCTATCTGCTCTTCTCATCGAAATCGCCGTCTCCATTCCTCACTGCATCTTCATACTCGCCCGATTCGGCATCGCGCGTTCTTCACGATACGACTATGATGACTCCAATCAAGTGCGGAGTGGAGCCATGATAATGGAAGGTCCCGACGATGTTGAACGTGTGCTCATAGCTCGAGCCATAGTCGATGCCCCCGCTATCGAACGGGTCTGTTGCGTTATCTGAGGTCACCGTCATCGGAAAGAAAGCGTAGTTCACCCAGGTCACCTTCTCCCCCACATGAACGGTCAACGAGCTGGGTTTGTAGGCGAACTTGTTGGGACCATCAGGCTCGATGATGATCCGATTTTGATTGGTTTGTTGAGCTGAGGATAAGGCAAGATACGTTACCACGACAATCATGGTGATCGACAATACGAGGAACACAACAAGAGGGGAGACTCGCATATTCTCGATTTCCGAGTGTAACCGACGATACTTAAGGGTTCGCAGGAATGCGCTCGAGATGCTCGGTCATTTTTTTGCCAGTGTTTTTGTTCGATAGCATTGCCGGATCGTTGAATGGTCCGCACTGAGTCATCTGTCATAATCTCGCGTATGGTTGTTGACATCTCCAGCTTCCCTTCACATGATCTCTGTCCAAATAGTCGCATCGCTATTCTCCGATTCGTCAATTGTCGTTAGACCTCGTCAAAATCCTTATTATCGAATATGCAGAAGCGGCTGACCACGATGACACACATTGGGGGGTCGTGTCAGGCCGTCGCAGCAGGAAATCTCGGTCTCTTGTTTTTTTCCTACTGGACACTTCCTGCGA
>JBGOWR010000078.1:0-4523 GCA_041478695.1 Thermoplasmata archaeon
CAGCTTCTATTACCACATGGTCGACTTCATCATCGCCAGATATCTCCTCTATCTCGGCATTCATGATTGTCATGATATTTGATGCAAGGACTCGGTCCACAATGTTCTCGTCTGCTCTGAACTTATCGCGTCGATGAACGACATATGTATCGGCAACGTCCTTGGCAATCAAGGCCATCTCGAGAGCGCTATTTCCTCCTCCAACAAAAAGGACACGTTTATTGACCAATCGATCTTTCTCTGGCAGCTTGTAGCAGACCCCTCTGTCAGCAAATTCGTCTTCTCCTGGGACACCCAGTCTCTTTGGTTTGAACAGACCTATGCCGATTGCCACGATAATCGCCTTGGCCTCATACTCTCCTTTGTCCGTTTCTACGACTAGGTGCTCCTCTTTAGTAACGATTTCTCGGACCCTTTCGCTCTCATGAATATCGCAACCCACGCTCTGAGCGTGGGTCTTTAACCTCTGAGCCAGTTTCGCGGCCTGCGTCATCACACAACCCGGGTAATTCTCGACCCCCTTATCTGGATAGAGGGTCACAAGCTGTCCGCCCGCCGTGCCAGCTTCAATAATAAGCGTGCTTAGTTTTCGAGACCTTGCGAACACCCCTGCTGTGAGTCCGGCTGGTCCAGCACCAATGATGATCAAATCGTGAATCATTGTTTCTCCCACACATTCCTCGATAAATAAGGATTTCTTATAAGGTATGTTCCGAATACTTGTCACCAGAGTGATGCATGGCATAAACGTCTGAGGGATCTGGTACAATGATACGAAAGATCATGGGAGTGAATTTCGAGGTCATCAAAGGCGATATTACTGACATGGACACAGAAGCTATCGTGAACGCTGCAAATAACGAGCTCTGGATGGGGTCAGGTGTTGCCGGAGCCATCAAGAGAAAGGGCGGTTCTTCGATTGAGTCCGAAGCGGTGTCCAAAGGTCCGATCCGGATCGGAGAAGCGGTAGCAACTGGTGCAGGACGGCTCAAAGCAAGATACGTAATTCATGCGGCTGGTATGGGGGTGGATCTAAGAACTGATGCCACTAAGATAGCCTCCTCCACGAGAGCTAGCATTCGCAAGGCCGACGAAGTCGGAGCGCGGAGTATCTCATTCCCTGCAATCGGTACAGGGGTTGGAGCTTATCCACTTGAAAAAGCGGCGTCGGTGATGATCGGAGCAGCCATTGAACAGGTTGTGGAAGGAACGGCAGTGCGTTTGATTAGGTTCACGCTCTTCGATGATGAGGCCAAGAAGGAATTCGATATAGCTCTGGAGAAGGTTGTGATATAACCATGAGCTTCAGGGCCTTCATCTCAATTGACATCGACGCCAACCCCCGGATCGTGGAATTCTTTGAGAGACTAAAGAGACTTGGACCATCTTTCAAGGTCGTGAATCCGAATCTAATTCATGTGACGCTGAAGTTTCTGGGCGAAACTGAAGAGGGCCTTATCCCCAAAATAAGGTGTGCAATGGAGAGATCTGTTGCTGGCATAGGTCCAATGTTGTTGAAGCTTAAGAAGGCGGGAGCTTTTCCCGGAGACCACAATATGAGGGTAATCTGGATCGGCATTGAGGGCGGCGAAGGAATCGGACTTATTGCAAGTAATATCGATAATGAGCTATCTGTTCTTGGTTTCAAGAGAGAGAATCGATCCTTTGTTCCTCATATCACGATCACAAGGGTTAGGGAAGGAGCTTCTGTTGGAGAGGCAAGGGAGCTGTTGAGATCGTATAATGATGTCTTCTTTGGAGAGCAGCTTATTGACACAATACGACTCAAGAAGAGTATTCTTGGTCCCGAGGGGCCAACGTACTCAACGGTCGAGGATTTGAAACTCACACATCCTTAGCCCACAATTACCGATGTAGATTGCCGGCATCTGAGTCATAGGGATTGCCTCGAATGCTAAGAGTAGCTCTTCGGGTTAATATTACGTCTGCGACTGTCAGAATCCGATGATGTGTATGTTTCTTAGCCTGCAAAGGTTGGGGAAGGACAAGAACGGTGGAATCGAAGGATTGCCTCTCCAGCTCATGATCATGGTCATCATCGCCGGAGTGGGAACCGCCATAATTCTGGGATGGATGACGAACCTGCAGGCTCCCAACGGGATTGGAGCTGTTTACTCGTCCCCCACTGAGATAGTGCTTGAAGATGAAAACAACGATGGTATTCACGAAAAGAACGGTTTCACCATGACGATTATCGTTTTTGACCAAAAGGGTGACGGAATACAGGGCGCTAATGTCATTCTTGATGGAGGGAACATCGTAGCATCGGAAGACGGGAAGCGCGTCATTGGTCAAACGGACTCAACAGGCACGATTGAATTCTCTGGACTGCATGCGATGCAAATCGGGCAATCGATTGGATTCGTGTCTGTGACCGTCACAAAGAGTGGATATGGGACTGACACGAGCCTTACGATTCCGATTATATCCGAGTGAATCTGATGAAATCCCCTGATATCAATGGTCTGGAGGGACTTCCACTCAAATTGCTCATAGTGTTCCTTCTGATATCCATATCAACTCCTGTCGTTCTTGAGAGCCTCCAGAATCATGAGCGGACCGTCATTATCACAGGTTTAAGAACTGAGGCAGAGGCGATCCGGTCTGCTGTGATCTCCGCATATATTGCTGGACCGGGTAATGTAAGAAGTGTCGATGTGACTCTTCCTATTTCGTCACGTAACGAACAGGGAAGAATCGAAGTCGGAGGAAATATCGAGTCGATCGATTCATTTTCGATAAGGTACTGGCTAGGAGATAACTTGATCGGGACCTTGTTCGTCAATGAACCTCCGGTTCGTATGACATCAGAAGACGGAAACGCCACGACAGTCATTGGAGTCGGTGCTCACCTTAGACTATCATGCGTGGATGGGGATGGTGATCTGAGAATACTAGTTGGAGAGGATGTTTCTTGATGGAATTTGTGATTTCTAAGATCTCACTGGTAATTCTTGGAATCGTGGTCGTCACTATTTTTGCAGATACATTTAGCGCCCTCGACGAGGAGGTAAGAATGCGATCGAGCAGAGACAGCATCTCCCAACTTGTTGAGATTCTTGAGAGAATTGACACCTCGAAAGAGAATCTCAAGTTCACACTGGAAATGAGCGAGATGCTGCCGGCAGGCAGTTCCAGGTTAGAGATTGTAAATGGATCATTGTGGCTCGTATGGAGCAATTGGAGATGCGCAGAAGAAATTTCTCAAGATATTGTGTTTCTCATTGAGGACAACGGCTCCGTCGAGTTGACTGACAAGCTCTCGTGCGAACCGGGCGACGCACTGATGATCGAATCGAATTTCGAGGGCGGGAAAAGCACGTGTCAGCTTACATTGAGAAAGTATCAACGATGACCTTTACGGCCTTGACAAATCTTTCACATTCTAGCTTGGTGTTATAGATGTAGAATGAAGCTCTAGCACATCCATCAATTCCTCGTGAAATGAAAAACGGATGTGTACAGTGCATCCCTGATCGTATCATTATCTTGTCGACCTCATCCAGTATCATCGCGACATCGTGCGATCCCAACCCCTTGATGTTGAACGAAAAGATGCTTCCTCTTTTCCTGGGGTCGATCGGTTCTAAGATATGGATAAGATCGATCTCTTTCAGTTCTTTTGTTACGTAAGAGTTCAGATTCGCTTCGTGTTCCCTTATGCTGTCCATGCCTATTGCAGAGAGGTAGTCTATCGCAGCGGCAGACCCAATCACTCCGGAATAATTGAGGAGTCCTGCTTCGAATCGCTCGGGCATCGGGAGATACTTAGCCTTGTCGTATTCCGTCACACTGACTCCTCCACCACCAGATATCAACGGCTCCATGTCCTTGGCGAGTTCCTCCTTTGCAAAGAGCACTCCCACGCCCGATGGTCCGAGCATCTTATGCATAGAAAACGCGTAGAAGTCGACGTCTAAATCATCCATGTCAATTTTCATATGAGGAGCGGTCTGGGCTCCATCTAACATTATCAATGCACCATTGTCATGCGCGATCTCGACCACATCTTTTGCCGAAATCGTTGTTCCAGTGACGTTGTTCGTGTGAACTAGACTCACGAACTTGACCTCTTTTGTCATAGCGTTCTTGAACAATTCGATATCGAAGGTACCGCTAGAAGGCGTTGTCACGAACCTTCTCTTGATACCCATCGATTCAGTCAACTGGATCCAGGGTACATGGTTGCTATTGTGCTCCATGTCCGAGGTTAGAACAACATCACCTTTTCTGTGCTTCGTCCCTTTGGCAACTAGGTTCATAGCTTCGGTGCAGTTCTTTGTGAAAACTATCTCGTTGGGATTAGGGCATCCGATGAATCGTGCTATCTTCTCCCTAGCCTCATCGATTCTCATAGAGACCTGGGTAGCGAGACGATGTACGCTTCTCCCTCCACACGCTGGAAAGTCAAAGTAGTAATCGTTGCTCGCCTCAATGACCTTCCTGGGTCTGAAGGTCTGACAGGCGTTATCGAAGTAAACGAGGTCGCCTCTCCTCGAGGA
>JBGOWR010000136.1:0-3517 GCA_041478695.1 Thermoplasmata archaeon
CGTCCGTGGGTTCGCCGGGGTCCGTTCTCTTCGCCACTCCGTCCAGACCAGCCACAATATTGAAGAGTCTTTGCTTTCTTCTTTTTGGTTACAACTTCATTTCTTCGTAACGTCGCAGACCCAGTGGTCATAGAATGGATCGCGACAGTTCTCGAACCTTCTCACTTCTCTTCCCTTCTCTAGGCACCATCCTTCAAGAAGCCTTGCCTCTCTTTCAGTGCCTGTCGTGATGATTGTTCGCTCCGTGAGGTCCAGAGTCTGGAACGTGATGCCTTTCCACATTGGTGAGTTGAACTGAGTAATCTCTCCTGCCATGAGGAGTAGTCCGTGACCGACATGTTTCAGGTATTGATCGGCCCTACCAGCATCTATCCACATGGTCTGCTCCGGCAACAATCTCCCAGTTGCGAGACCTCGCGACAACAAGGAGGGGTCGTTGTCGAAAGCTAGCGGTACCATCCTGATGGTCCTAAGAACCGCTGAACCCATTCCGCTCCCGCAGCAGGCATCCAGGCAAGGGCCTCTTTTTTCACCTCGCCATGTCTCCCTAACTAGCTCCCTCAACTTCTCTTTTCGATCCTTTGAGAAGTCCTCGATTGAAGGTGATACCTTCATCATCACTTTCAAAGAATAGTATTCGCGGACAGCCGCCTCCCATTCGGACTGCTTTTCCTGGTAGATCTCGATGTCGATCTGCTCCAGTCTATCGAATAATGTGTCGGTCGGGCGGCGCATCGTGAAGCTGCATGCCTTCCAACCTTTTTCGTCCTTCAGTGCCGCTGCGATCGGCTCCTCCCTCTCGTTTATGAGAAGATGTCCCTCCGAAGCTCTCATGCAAGCAAACATCGATGTGTAAGTCTCGTCCAGCAACCTGTCGAACGAGGGTTCGAGGAACTCGACTTCATCGAGGTCGAGAAGGACCGCGGCCATCATTCGATTACGTCCCCAAGCATTGATCTTGTTATCTCTTCAGGCGTCCTTATCTTTTCCCTTTTTTTGAGCCATGGGCCCGAGTTCAGTCAATACTGACCGTCAGGACGTATCATCGTTGCCTTGTCCAGAAAATTTCGAGCGCTGAAAGGTTTAATTCGAACGAGGTCGATATGGGGGCGCGATCGAGCGTTTGACGTCTGATGAAAAATGAAAGCCGATCCATCTGGGGTCGGCGGATTCATGAGGAGATGGATAAGATGAGAGTAATAAACATGTTCGCCGAGGTGGATCCTGGAAAGTGCACTGGGTGCAGGACCTGCGAGAAGGTGTGCCCCACCCTGTCAATGAAGGTGGAGGGGAAGAAGACCAGGAAGGCCACGGTCGACTTGAGGACTTGTGTCGGATGTGGAGCTTGTTCGGAGAGATGTGAGTTCGGGGCAGTGGTCCTGAGGAATCTTCAGCAGCCTCGAACGATAAAGGTGGAGCTGGGGCGTGTGAATCCAAAGAAGATATCCGATTTGTGTCTCAAAGCCAAGCTACATCCGGAGCAGGTCGTGTGCTTCTGCACAGGCACGAGGGCGGAGGAGGTCGCCGCGGCCATTCTGCTCGGCGCGTCATCTCCAGAGGAGATCTCCAGGACAGTCGGCGCCAGGACTGGCTGCAAGGTAGAATGCATCCAGCCGATCCTGCGATTGCTCGTCGCCGCCGGAAAGGAGCTAAAGCCCGTCGAGAACGGATGGCAGTGGTACGGTCTGACCCCAACGATCTGGGATATCCCAGACTCCGTGATGAAGAAGTATGCTTCAAGGGGTTTCTACTTCAAGGAAGACAGAGAACTCTTTGCGAAGCTGCTCGAGGCCGAGACGGAAGGAGGCGGGTAGAATGACGCCGAGATTCAAAGACCCGGTGAAGCCTCTTCCTCCCAAGCCTTCGAGATACGGTCCGGACCCTGAGAACATCAAGGTCAGAGCTTCGGATCTAAGAGGAATCGTATCGGTAGGCGTCCGGGACCTTTTCAGCGACTTCCCGCCGAACATATACCCTTCGGCAAAGGGGGTTAAGGCGGTCAGGGAAGCGACCGTCGACGCGCTTAGTGAGGTCGACATGTCCATGATAGAACCCGGTGATTCGGTCAACATACTGGGCTCGCATCACGGCTTCACAATTCTGGGCGGCGAGCCGTACGCGGAGATGATCAAGGCGATAAGGGACGTTCTGATCGAGAGAACTGGGACGGAGGACGTACGTCTGAGGGCCGGCGTCGGGCTCAGATTCAGGGAATCGGACGAGTACATCGAGAGGTTCGGTCTGGACAAGTACTTCGACGGAAAGGCGAAAGGTGTGGCTCCCATAGATGAAGGCATTCCGATCCAGACCGAAATCGGCACGCTGTATGGCATAAAGAAGTGCTACGACAGCGACTGGATAGTCCATGCGCACAACAGCGACGTGAGGGAGATACACTTCCACAGGCACGTGGACAGGGCCGTGAAACCATTCGGGATGTCTTACGCTCGGCTCGAGACGCGCTCGACATACCACCACAACCTCGGACCGAGAGGTGCGAACTTCGCCGCCAGGGCGATATTCAACTCAGGTCTCGTTCAAAAGAAATGGACCTTTGCTTCGTTCCTCAAACCAACGCCAGCTGGTATCGCAGGCGTCGACGCGGACAACGACCTTTTCGCGCTTGATCAGAGGCTTTCAATTGACAACTTCAGGTACTATGGAAAGATCCTTACCCTGCTGAGCCGCATCGACGAGTGCGTCGCGGTTCTTGATTTCCAAGCTCCAATACCATACGTGTTCTCCGCTGGGATGATCTTTGCGAACTTCACGGCGTCGAGCTTGGACATATTCGACCTCGATCATCCACTTCCCGGATACACATGGTACACTGAGTCCTTCTATGGGAGGAACGAGAAACCCCTCATACCGGACGTCGCTCCGGTGAATCCTGCGATCAAGGTCATAGTCATCAACTACGCCTGGGGAGGTTATCCAAGCGTGTTCTGGGCAAAGATGATCCCGACGATCGTTGTGGGCGAGTGGCAGGCCGAAGTGTTCAGGAGGGACCCCCAGAACGTCGAATTCATGAAGCACGCGCTGATCGCAGAGGACCTTGAGACCGGGGTCGAGATGGCGATGAGGATCGCGGGCACCGACAAAATGATCGCCTTTGACGGAGCGCCCGGCGCTATGAACGTCAGCAGGTCCCTTGCCTCAGACCTGATCAGAATGGCCCCTGAGGTCGACGGGGACGTGGAGCAACAGCTCCTGCCGAAGTGGTGCAGGCAGAGGGGGATCCCTCTCGGGGAAGATTCGGATGTCGGCGCAAAGTGATCCGATCGCCGCGGACATCAGGGACGTGATCTTCCAGGGGATCTCCGAGAAAAGGACCAGAGCCACAATATGGAGTCGCGATGACGGCATCATTGCCGGTTCCGGACGGTTCACAAGAAAGGCGGAGGAGCTAGGTCTTGTCGTCAATTCATTGTTGTGCGACGGCGATGAGGTCAGAGCGAACGGGACAATAGCTCTCATAGAGGGTATGCCGAAGCAGATATCACTGGCAGAAGACTCA
>JBGOWR010000035.1:0-6906 GCA_041478695.1 Thermoplasmata archaeon
ACATAAGGTGATAGGCCATTTCATGTTTCCCACAGTTTAACTAATTGATTGTCAATCCCTGATTGCATGTGGAAGGTCCTTGGGGTCGAGACATCGATACTGAAGGCCGGGCAGGTCTGGAAAGAAAGGATGTCACAGCTCTCTAGGAGAAAGAAGGGCAGAGAGAAGTTCCTTCGGATCCTCGACAAGGCGGACGTCAACCACTGGTTCGATGCCCAGGAGGAGTTGCACGTTCTCTACATACAATTCCCCGAGGACACAGACGCTCAAGACATGCATTTCTTCAAAGGCTTCGTCGTCAAGACCATCAAGGGCATTTCAGATCCTGTGATAGACTATGATGGAATTCCTCAGCGCTTCACCATCGTGATGACCGCCGAAGAAGAGGAGAACGTGTTCCAGAGCGTCAATAATCCGAAGTATTGTGACTGACTCTGCTGGGACACGCTCGCACGTAGCGATGAACTCATTTCCTCCTTCTGAGAGCTTCGATGACCGTTCGGAAGTCGGTAAACTCCTCGTGAGGGATATCGTGCGAGCTCATGAGGCGAGCGAGCTTCGAACCTCTGACCGCAAATGGATAATGTGCGATCCTCGCTGCGTTGAAGTCGGTCGTTCCGTCTCCGATGTACACGACCCTTTTGCCCTTCTTCATGTTCGACCTGACGACATCGTCCTTGAAGCTGACGGACGAACGATCCACCAGCTTAGGGAAGGCGAACTTGACACCGTCCTTGGTCACTCTGACTCTAGGGGCCACCAGTCCGATCCTATCCTCCAATCCCTGTTGTTCGAGGAAGTGCCTTATGTAAAAGTCAAGTCCCGCACTGGTGATCGTGAACGGGATCCCGACCGATTCGCAGTGGTCCACTAGTTCCCGGAATCCGGATCTTGCCGTTACCGCTCGGTCCAGTTCGTCGACTATTACTTTCCTTCGGACCTTGACCATCATGAACTGCCGACGCATGCATTCCTCGAGCGACATCTCTCCTGAGTCGAGCTTTTGGTCAAGTGTTCTCCAGTCCCCCTGTGCGAATCTGTCCAGGGTATGCTCGGCCGTATCGATCTCCACGATGGTGCCGTCGAAATCGCATAACACGACGATGTCCAAAGCAGGCGCCCCAGCCTCCGTGATGCATCGGCCACCTGAAATTGATTTCGTCGACCGGTCTCGAACTCAGCCGGCCTCGGACTCGTCATTGATTTTGTGAACAGATCGGAATATCAAGAAAGTGATCCGACGGTCCATTTCCACGATTGAAGGATTGTCGGTCAATCCATCGCCACACGTCGAAAAGAACGAATCGAATCATGCGGTTCCTCGGGAATGCGTTTGGGGCCGGAATCTCCCTCTTCCTTACATCTTCCATCACGGTGTCTGGGGAATGATGGAGGATCTTCCTGTTTACTCTTGCCCGAGTATACTTTATATTGGAGAATTACATAACCTCGGCAAAACTAGTTCAGAATTGAAGTAACGGATTATCTGGATGCATTTCTGGAGGAATGAACCATGAGTAACGGCACGACAATTGAATCAGTGATGGTAGAGCACAGACGCTTTCCACCTTCAAAGGAGTTCAGTGAGCACGCTCACATCAAGAGCATGGAGATGTACGAACAGATGTACAAGGAGTCGATCGCGAACCCTTCGGAGTTTTGGGAGAAGTGGGCCAAGGAATTGGACTGGATTAAATCCTGGGATTCCGTCTTCGACTGGAACGTCAAGGAATCGAAGTTCACTTGGTTCAAGGGCGGAAAGCTAAACGCTTCTTATAACTGCCTGGACAGGCACTGCAGAGGAGCTAGGAAGAACAAGGCCGCGCTCATATGGCAGGGTGAAGCGGAAGAGGATGTTCGCGTCTACACGTACCAGCAGTTGCTCTACGAGGTCAGCAGGTTCGCCAATGTCCTGAGGAACAAGGGCGTGAAGAAGGGCGACAGAGTGTCGATATACCTCCCGATGATCCCTGAGCTTCCTATCGCGATGCTCGCTTGTGCCAGGATCGGAGCTATGCACAGTATCGTGTTCGGGGGGTTCAGCTCCGAGTCTCTCCGTGATAGGATCGCGGACAGCACCTGCAAACTGCTCGTCACTTCAGATGGAAGCTATAGAGGCGGAAAACTTGTTCCGCTGAAGGCCAACGCCGATGTCGCTCTGCAGAAAGGAACATCTGTCATGAACGTCGTTGTCGTAAAGAGGACCGGCGCGCCGGTCGAGATGAAGGAGGGCAGGGACTCATGGTGGCACGAGGAGGTCGAGAAGGTGTCATCGGTTTGCGAGCCCGAGGTCATGGACGCGGAAGATCCGCTATTCATTCTTTACACTAGTGGCTCGACAGGAAAACCGAAAGGGGTCCTGCATACAACTGGGGGATTCCTGCTCTATGTGATGCTCACCTTCAGGTGGATCTTCGATTACAAAGAGGAAGATACATTCTGGTGCACTGCTGACATCGGATGGATCACCGGACACAGCTACATCGTCTACGGACCTTTGGCAGAAGGGGCGACGACCATCATGTTCGAAGGCATTCCGACATATCCTCAGGTCGACAGGTTCTGGAAGATCGTAGAGAAGTTCAAGGTCAATATATTCTACACAGCACCGACCGCCCTCCGTTCACTGATGAGGGAGGGCGAGCAGTGGCCACGTGGTAGGGACCTGTCGAGCTTGAGGTTGCTTGGAACCGTTGGAGAGGCGATCAATCCCGAAGCGTGGATGTGGTACTACAACGTCATCGGCGGAGGTAAGTGCCCCATCGTCGACACATGGTGGCAGACCGAGACCGGCGGAATATTGATCACCCCGCTTCCAGGAGCGACGGTGCTCAAACCGGGTTCAGCGACGAGACCGTTCTTCGGCATCGAGCCCGGAATATTCAGGGAAGATGGCACCGAGGCGGGGAAGAACGAGGGAGGATACTTGGTGATCAAGAAACCTTGGCCGGGACTGATGAGGACGGTCTTCGGACAGCACGAGAGGTTCAAAGAGATATACTGGTCGAGGTTCCCCGGCGTCTACCTCGCGGGAGACGGAGCGAGGAGGGACGAAGATGGGGACATTTGGATCATGGGAAGGGTCGACGACGTCATCAAGGTCTCCGGGCACAGGATCGGCGCGGCCGAGATCGAGAGCGCCCTAGTAAGTCACAAGGATGTTGCCGAGGCAGCGGTCGTTCCGATGCCCCACGCGATAAAGGGAGAGGCGATATTCGCTTTCGTTACATTGAAGATCGGAGTCAACGAGTCCACGGAGCTCAAGAAGGAACTGATACAGCACGTTAGGAAGAGCGTCGGACCCATCGCTGCTCCCGAGATGATTCAGTTCGCCAACGCGCTCCCGAAGACGAGAAGCGGGAAGATCATGAGGCGCATACTCAAAAAGATCGCTACTGGGTCGGTCGAAGACCTCGGCGACACTACTACTCTGGCGGACCCGAGCGTGGTCGACAAGCTCGTAGCGGCGAGAAAGGAGCTAGACAAATGATTGTATTGATGAGGCTATATCCGAAGGAGAAACAGGACGTAGAGAAGATATGGGATTACTTGGACCAGAGGTTCTCGTCCCCGGCGACCGCCAGGAAGGTGAGACCTCTGATCCTTTCGATGCAAACGCGCGCGAGGTTCATTTCGCTGTTCCTCGAAGCCGAAGACATCGAGGAGATCGGGGATGTTCTGACAGAGGACATCGGCATCTGCCCCGAGGTCGTGGACACGACAACGATCCCGCTACTGAAGATGGTCTTCCCACCGACCCCGAAGGAGAAGCCCAAGCACCTCAAGAGGTTCAGCGTGATGATCCGCGTGAAGCCGAAGGACTACAAGTCGATCTTCAGCAAGGTCAAGGACCTGAAGCCAGGCGCAGGGGTGTTCGCGACATTCACGGCTTGCATTCTCGGCGACTACGACATGTTGCTCTCGATGTGTTCCACATCGCAGAAGAAGGTGAAGGAGTACGTGGCGCAGAACGTATGGAAGATTGAGGGCGTCGAGGATGTTAGGATCTTCCCGATCCAGAAGTCGAAACATCTCCTGTCCGGTGAGGACTGGCAACGCTTCCAGAGGGCGTACTTGTACGTTCCGCCGTGGGTCACAGACGAAGTGAGGGACACGCTCGCGTTCGCTTTCTTCCTGACGGAAGAGGACATAGGCGTCTCGGGTGTGATGAAGAGCGAAAGCTGAGGCCCTCGAGAAAGCGAAGTCCGATCCAATCGACAACACGTATGGCCATCTGCGTCAGCAGGCATGCAAGTCAGACACCCCATGTCCGGTCAGAAGTCAAGTCTATCTACTAGAGGAATCCCCCCCGTGAAAGCGGTTCCTCGCGCCCACCCTCCGAACAGGTTCATCCACCCGCTATGCAGGTTGGCAGACACGAGCATGGCCTGGGTCTTGGGCGATAAGGAGCGGTTGAGGAGTGAGGGAAGGACCAGATAATGCGAGTGGAAGGGATTGAGACTTCACAGCAGCCCCTTCGCCTCGCGTCCTTGATGTCTCAGCTCACACCCTCTCGCCGTTTCGGGCGGCGCAGCCACTCCGACACGAGGGGATTGAAGATGGGGTTCCTCGCAATGACCCTGCCGGGCTGATTTCGCAGGAGGGCGGTCAAGATTTCGAGCAGTCCTCTTACGCTCTTCCAGGTTTCAGCATAGGCGGTGTAGCCTTGATCGACAAGCTCCTCGAGACCCGCTCTCGAGAAGCCTTCCTTCTGATACTCATAGATCCTGTGGTTCGTCTTCCAATCGTCGGGACCAACAATCCCTTTCTTCCCCATTTCATTCCAGATTGCTGTCCCGACTAGGCAGTCAAGAATGTTGACCTGTACGGCGTGCGGTCGCGCCTTCCTTATGAACTCAATAGTCTTGAGGATCTCATCCTTTGTCTCCCTCGGGGCTCCAATTATGAGGGAAACCACAACGACCATTCCAGCCCTCTTGGCCGTCTGTACGGCCCGGAGGGACTGCTCCGGAGTTATTCCCTTCTTGTAGTAGTCCAGAACATGTTGGGAGGCGCTCTCCACGCCGAAGTAAATGATGTTGAAGCCCGCCTTCTTCATCTTCCTCAGGAGCGAATAAGGTGCATTGTCTACTCTGCCCTCGCAGTAGAACTGCATCTTGATCCTTTTCGATCGGATGAGGTCGCAGATCTCCTCCATCCTCTTTCTGCTATTGATGAGATTGTCATCTATCATCACGCAAGACTCATACCCCTCACCATGGAGCGATTCGAGCTCCTCGATGACATTCTTAGCGCTCCTGGGGCGCCATTTTCTATGAGAGAACGCGGCGCAGGAACAGTATGTGCATTTATATGGGCACCCGCGGGAGCTGCAGAAAGTCGTCAGCCTTCCAAAAGTCAATCTGATCTTGTCAAAGTAATATGCATAGTCCACATCTTGCGCGAGGTGCCTCGCAGGAAATGGAAGAGAATCAAGGTCATGTATCAAGGTGGGGGGGTTGCTATGATGATGAGCGTTGTCGATGAATTCGATACCCTCAACGTCTGTGGGTCTCTTCCCTTGCTCGACGCAGGTCAGGAGTCTGGGGAACGAGTTCTCCGCCTCACCCTTGATTATGAAGTTGACGAATGGATACTCTCTCAGGATTCGATCGGCGGCGAAAGTAGCATGGAATCCCCCCATCACCAGGATAGTGTCCGGAAGAGCAATGCGGATCTCCCGAAGCGTGTCGATTGCGCTCATGAATGTGTGAGTGGAGCAATTCATGCCGAATACGTCAGGCCTCTCCCTTACGACGCGCCCGACAAGATCCTCCTTTTTGAGGTTCTCACAGAATGCGTCGATCACCTTGACTTCATCCCCCCGTTGAGCGGCGATGGATGAGGCAATGTAGAGCAGACCCAACGGGGGCCACAGCTCCGAGGTATTCCCTGGAGGCGTAGAGAGAACGACTTTCATCGATTATCCACGACCCACTTAGTTCTGAATCTTTGCATCCTTTTCGGTTCAATTCGTGTTAGCCCTTCTTGGTATTTATGTTCGTTGCTGAGCCATTCGATATCTGCCGACCTCGTTTTTCAATCAGTTCGGATGTGTTTCTTGCACTATTGTGCGAGATTCCGTGCAGAAAGACTCTAACGATGGGAGCCCTTCTTTCGTGTTCCAAAGGAAACTTCTAAAGGGCTCGAGAAACGTGCTTAGGGGTAAGAGGGTTTCTATGGAATGGGACAAGGGCAGAGACGTATTCAGGGTGGCCGGATTCTCATGGCGATTGGCAGTGACAATAATGCTGGGGGTCGGATGGCTTTCATTCCTGATTCTGTGGCTGTTCTTCCCGGCGGGGGACTACGATGTCTATCAGAATCTGGCAATCATCTTCGTGTCGATTATCGTTGTGATAGGGTTGCTTGGTGCAATGTGGGCGACGTGGGGGTTCAGATATGCGAGAGAGTACGTCGTGAAGAACATGGAGATCAAAGACCAGTGGCGCAGGTGGTTCGGATGGAGAGGTATCGCTTCCAGCATCATCTGGCTCGGATGGCTCGTCTGGCTCATCGTATGGCTGTTCTTCTATGCGGGAAGTTACAACTTCTATCAGAATCTCGCAGTATTCATCGTCTCTCTCCTGGCCGCTGGTGGGATATCGGGAGTCATATGGGGCACGGTAGGCAGAAGGATGAGGTGGTAGTCCCCCGATTCAAATGATTCTTAACTCGATTCCCGATACTGTATGAGGAACCCCAGAGATTGAAATGGATTACTGTCTGGTCGACCTCGCGATCGCCCTGGAACACATCGTGCTTGCCTCTACAGATCTGGGTCTGGGAACGTGTTGGATAGCTGGATTTGACGAAGAGAGGGTCAAAGAGATCCTCGGTGTTCCAAAGGGGATTAGGGTCGTGGCCCTTACGCCCATAGGATATCCCGCCGAGAAGGAAGGCATC
>JBGOWR010000164.1:0-2996 GCA_041478695.1 Thermoplasmata archaeon
ATGGACATACGATAGGGAAGATCACAAGCGGCACCATGTCCCCCTCGCTTAAGAAGGGGATCGGTCTGGGTTATGTCGATCGACCATTTCGCACGATCGGTGCCGAGGTTGGCATTCGGATAAGGGAAATGATTGTGCCGGCTAGAATAGTGAAACCTCCATTCATCGAGAGGTGATCGGGGATCATGAGGTACAAAGCCGCAGGTCCAATGACTAAGAAGTCGACAGATACTCTGCTCGAGCTCCTTGCGATCGACAGCGACAATCGAGCCGAAAAGTCCGAGATCATAAGATACGCGATCGATCGACTCCGCGGATTCGGAATGAAGGTGAAAAAGGTAGGCGATGTGGGTACACCCGCCATTATTGCGACGAATGGGATCGGCGGAATCGCCTTCTCCGGTCACTTGGATACTGTCCCGATCGGGGACGGATGGAACAGGAAGCAAGGAGAGATCGTCAATGGGAGAGTGTACGGACGGGGTGCGGCCGACATGAAGGGGGCGGTCGCTTCGATGACGCATGCGGCCGAGACCCTGATTGAAGAAGACGTCCCCTGCTCCATAATGCTCACGACCGATGAGGAAGAGAGAATGCTCGGTGCGCTTGCCCTGAGCAGACTTGACGAGGTGAAGAAAGCGGCCGCCATCATCATTCCAGAACCAACGGCACTGAACGTCGCCGTCAAAGAGAAAGGAGTGTTCCGCTTCAGATTGAAAACCTATGGATTGGCAGCTCACTCCAGCCAAAGCTGGCTTGGGGAGAATGCCATCACGAAGATGCATTCGTTGTTAGGGAGGCTCACGGATCTCGCCCAGACCCCGAAAGGTCCGACCGAGGATTTGACCATGTGCTTCGCCACGATCACAGGCGGTACGAAGAACAATGTCGTTCCAGACCGTTGCGAGACCGAGATCGACGTCAGGTTTCCTGCGCCGCAGACGCCGGGTGATATAGATGAGCTACTGCGGAAGCGGCTTGGAAGCGGCGGATATGATATTGAGATCATCTACGGGCTGGACGCATTCCAATCGAATCCGAGATCTTGGATAGTCAGTGAAATAAAAAGCTTGTTGGGGACCGACGTCATCAGTGTCCCGTATGCAACTGAAGCGCCCAGATACGTGAAGGTGAACCCAAGGATATTCATATGCGGACCTGGAGAGCCGCGGATGGCGCATGTGGTGGATGAGTATGTCGAGATCGAGAAAATGGAATTGACATATCGGATGCTCGTCCACCTCGCCCGAAGAGCGGCTCAAGGATAGGTTCTAGCGACCGTCCTTGGGAAGGGCATCGCGTCCCTTATGTGCTCGAATCCGCAGATCCACCTAACGACCCTCTCAAGGCCCATTCCGAAACCTGAATGGGGAACGGAGCCATACCGTCGAAGGTCAAGATACCATTCGTACGGTCCCTTCTGTATGCCCTGGGCATCCATTCTCTCTATCAACTTGCTGAGGTCCGTCTCTCTTTCGCTTCCTCCGATGATCTCGCCATGACCTTCTGGGGCGAGAAGGTCCGCACATTTGTATGTCCGGGAATCCTCAGGATCCTCCTTCATATAGAACGCCTTGCACTCTTTTGGGTAGTTGGTGATGAACAGCGGCACCGTCTCGCCGGACGTCATCGCCCTCTCTTCCGAAGCTCCGAGATCGCAGCCATACTCGATCTCGAATCCCTGAGACTTGAGACTGTCGATCGCCTGAGAATATCTCAATCGTTTGAACGGAGGAGTCACTGACTTCAGAGGCTCCATGTCCCGTTTTATCAAGCCTAGCTCGTCTTTCCTTTCTGTCAAGACCCTTTCTACCATGGCGGTCACGAGCCGTTCCTGGATCTCCATGTTGCCCTCGTTCTCCACCCAGGCCTCCTCGAGTTCAAGGTGCCAGTATTCGGTAAGATGTCTCGGGGTCCTGGACCTCTCAGCCCTGAAGGAGGGCGTCAATGAATAGACCCTCTCCAACGTGAAGATGAGCGCCTCCAGATACATCTGAGCACTCTGGCTCAGATATGCTTCCTTTCCGAAGTAATCGAGCTTGAAGAGAGTCCCTCCGCCTTCGCAGGCGTTCGTCGTGAAGATCGGTGGCGTGACTTCAGTGAAATCATTCGTCTTGAGCCATTCTCTAGCCCCTTCCATCGCCGTCGCCTTGATCTTCATCACCGCATTCTGCTCCCTGGACCTAATCCAAAGATGCCTGTTGTCCAGAAGGAGTTCCTCGCTTTGATATTCGGTGATCGGGAAGGCAGCGGCCGTGCCCTCAATTTTGAACCCACTCGCTCGAATCTCATATCCACCTGGCGCCCTTCTGTCCTCATGCACCTTCCCAGCAACAACGACCGAAGACTCAATCGATGCGGATAGTGCGTTCTCAAAGTCGCTATCCGGAAGGTTTCCCTTCTTTGCCGTCACCTGTATTATGCCAGTCGAGTCCCGTATGACAGCAAAAACGATCGATCCGCTGCTCCGGGTCCGGTAGACCCATCCCCTGACCTTGACCTCTCGTTCGATCATTGACGAAGAAATTATCTGAGCTATTTGAACGGGAGAGTTCATTGAGTCCATTCAATTGCTTTCAACTATCTTTTCCTTTCGGTACTTCCTTTTGCCTCTCTGTTCGAGCACTGGCGCACAATCTTGGGTCGACGACAAAGATATATCGTTTCCGAGCGGTTCAGTTGTTGTGACCGTGAGAACGGCGACAACGTCCGACCTGGAGAACGTCGATAGGATCGAAAAGGGTTCCTTCGACAGGGGGAGATACCAGAGGGAGGTTCTGAGACAGCTTCTTTCCGGCGGAGACTTCTTTACGATCATAGCCGAAGAGAACGGCCTCGCGGTCGGGTATGCGACCGTCTTCTGCAGAAAGGGATGTCATTCCGCGAGGATCATCTCGATCGCGGTCTTGCCAGCGTTCAGGGAACGGGGAATCGCCGAGGAGTTGCTGGCTGGGATCGAGAACCGGGGGCAGGAAGTGAATGCGCACCGACTGATG